>CAVBAM010000051.1:0-7650 GCA_963593315.1 Candidatus Methanomethylophilaceae archaeon
GCTCGCCTTGGCTGATGCGCTGCTCGCACATGGTGCACTTCTCGACGACGCGCTCTTCCTCGTTGAGGTAACGCACGCCGTAAGGGCAGGCCAGAGCGCAGAAGCGGCAGCCGATGCACTTGGACTTGTCGATCTGGATGGTGCCGTCCTCGCGAATGTGGGATGCGCCGGTGGGGCACACCTTCACGCACTCGGGGTTGGCGCAATGCTGGCACTGCACCGGAAGGAAGTACATCTCCACGTCCGGATACTGGCCGGAACCGCCCTCGATGGGATGCGGGCCGATGCGCAGGGTCTTGATCCAGAAGTTGCCGACGTCGACGCCGTTGATCGCCTTGCAGGCGACCGTGCAGGCCAGGCAGCCCGTGCAACGGTTCAAGTCGGTGATGATCGCGTAATTAGCCATGGGTTGACCTCCTTCCTATTTGTACGAGCCGAGCTTGTCGCTCAGCGAGCCTTTGTTGCTGTACTGACCCAGGGAGTCATTGCCGCGGCTGCCCTTGTTGAGCTTGCCGCCGGCCATGAGCTCCGGAGACTGGACAGACGGCTGGCAACCCTTGGCGCTCATGTTGGCGAACGTCAAGTCGGTCTTTGCGTCTGCCAAACGCGGGTCGTTGGACAGCCATTCCTTCAAGCGCTCGTCGTTGGCGTTCGTGATGGCGGGGTTGCCCTCAGGATCGCACGGCACCGGGTTCTTGAACGGGGAGTTCTCGGCCGTCGCCTTGTAGATGAGCACCGGAGTGCCGCGCAGCTGCGATGCACCGCACACCCAGCACTGGGCGTACTTGTCGATGCAGCAGTTGATGCCGACGAGTTCGAAGCCATGGCTTGCGGTGTCCATCTCGGGGTACCACCAGGCGTGGTTCGCGTTGACGGTACCTTCCTTGATGCCGTAGTACAGGTCGGCGACCTCGCGGACGGCGCCCCAAGGAGTGCGGACCCACACCCAGTCGCCCTGCTCGATGTTCATGCGAGCGGCATCGGCCGGGTTGATCTCGATACGCGGAGAAGGCCACAGCTCGCGGCACCAGGGCAGCTGACGATGCTCGGAATGGAAGTACACGGGCTGGCGGGAACCGGTCGTCATGATGAACGCGTGGTCGTCGCCGTACTTCTCGAGATTCTCCTTGTACTCCTGCATCAGGCTGTCGCCCTTGTAGTTGTCGTTGATGTAGGAGTCCGTCGTGGTGATCTCGTTCGCCTGCGCCTTGTGGTAATAGCGCGGAGCCTGGACCTTGGAGTTCTTCGGCTCGAACCAGTGCGGGAACTTGTCGATGTCCGGAATCTTGCCGTCATAGGCGGCGCGATCCGGGCTACAGGTCTCCGCGAAGGTCTTGGTGCCGTCGGGGATGTAGGTCTCGGCGATGGTGGACCAGATCTCGACCTTTGCGGTCGGGGTCATGAAGGCGCACTTCTCGTCGATGGCAGCGTACAGGTTGTAACCACCCTGCTGACGACGGTAGCCCATCTCCCAGCGACGGTAGGTGCCCCAGCGCTCGGGGTGCCACTTGCGGCAGTCGAACCAGCCCTCTTCCTGGAACTTCGCCGCGTACTGCGGGAAGTCGGGGCCGTCGGGGTACTCCTCGATCTTCCACCAGTCGGTGGCGTCCTTGAGCACGCGGTATTCCTGCTCCTCGTAGGAAACGTTGCCGCCCATCTGGACGAAGTTGTTGTAGTCGAGGTTGTTCCACTCGTCGTACTCGGGGTCGCGGTTGTTCCACACCACGCCCATGGCCTTGTACAGGCAGATAACGGCGACCGGGTCGTAGATGCAGTCGCCCATCGGCTCGACGGCACGCTGGCCGGCGCCGAAGATGCCGCCTGCGCCCTGGGACACGCGGCCGGTGTTGACCTCGAGCCAGTGCAGGCAGGGGATGACGATGTCGGCGCAGCCGTTGTTCGGGCAGCTCCACAGGTTGAAGTCCAGCCAGAAGTCCAGGCGGGTCAGGGCCTCCCAGGCCTCAAGCAGGTTGGACTCGTTCATGAAGTCGCCGGACATGCACACGCCGCCGTGGATCTGGTAAGGCGTGTCGATGCCGTTGATGGAGTCCCAAATGGTCGCGGAGTCGGCCCAGCGGTTCCAGTAACGCAGCAGCGGGAAGCGCTCAGCGGAGATCTGCTTCTCGTTGGACTGGAAGGAGGTCTTCAGACCAGGCCATGCGCGGGAGCTCTTGTAGGCGCCGCCCTTGCGCTCGGCGATCCACCAAGCCTCGTCGTGCGTCGGCACATGGTTGCCGTAGCGCTCGGCCAGAGGCGACTTCTCGTCGATGAGGTACTGGACGAAGTTCTGGATCAGCGGGATCTGGTCCTCGATGGACAGGTCGCGCGGCGTGTTGCCGAGCTCCATCGTGCCAACGCCCTCGCGGATGCCCCAGTCGCGCGGCTCATGGTCGGTGACCAGCATGTTCGCACGGCCGCAGCAGCCGTCGACCTCGGCCTTGGAGGAACCGCGGTTGCCGGCGGGCTCGTCGGAGTTGCCGGTGATGCAGGCGATGATCTGCAGCGAACGGGAGTTCTGCACCGCGTGGCCGGTCTGGTCGGGAGCCAGCTGGTAGTGGATGCCGCCGTTGCCGTGCAGCGGGTTCAGGCGCGTCGTGTAGATCTTGACGGCCTCGACGATCTTCTCGGCGGGAACCTCGGTGACGGACTCGCAGTATTCGGGCGTGTACTCGGACAGGCTGTCGTTGAAAGCCTCCCAAACGGTGTCGGCCTTGATGGTCGTGCCGTTCTTCAGCTTGATCTCGACGCCGCCGGGGAACAGCGCGGGGTTCTTCGGCAGGCCCATGGGGTTGGACTTCTTGCCGCCCTCGTTGCCCTCGTTCCAGTACGCGTCGTAGGTGGAATCGGCCGGGTCGGCGAAGTGCGACGGGTCGGGCAGCCAAGCGTCGGCGATGATCGGCTTGTAGGGATGCTCGATCCAGGTACCGGTCGTCGGGATCTTGTGCTTCTCGCCCTCCCACTGGCATTCCTCAGCATCCCAGTAGGTCGGCTTGTTGTTGTTCTCGTCCCAGCAGATGAAGCGACGGTAGCTGTACTTCTCGTCTGCGGGCTCCCACCACTGGCTGATCCAGTCGCGGTCGACATCGGCCTCGGTCAGGATACGGGACTCCATGTCGATGCCGCCGTTCATCTCCTGGAACCAGCCCTTCTTCGTGCGGCCGTCCTTCTCAGGATTCCACAGGAACGGGGCGTTGGTCCAGCGACGGACGAACAGGTCGTCGTAGGCCTCGTTGTCGATGATCCACTTCAGCCACGTCAGAGACAGGCACAGGTCGGTACCGACGCGCAGCGGCAGCCACAGGTCGGCTTCCTTTCCCAGCGGCGTCATGCGCGGGTCGACGAGAATATGCTTGTAAGCGCGCTGCGAGCAGTCAACAACCGTACGGTTGGTGGAGTCGTAGTTGGAATACTCGGCTGCAGTGCCCCACTGCACGTACACCAACGGACCCTGCTCGACTTCCATCCAGGGCGAACCGATTTCGTCAGTCAGAATACCGGCGAAGTGGCGCGGGCCCTTGCAGATCTCGTACGCCAGGTGGGCGTTCGGGGTCGGGAAGATGGACTTCAACGTGCCGTACGGGGGCTGCGCCCACACGCGGGACGTGCCGCCCATGGCGAAGTTGGACTCTCCGCCGTACTTCTCCACGATTTCGTTGAACTTGGCGCCGGCCTCGTCGAAGGCGTCGGCCAGGCTGATGCGGATCCAGCCGGGATCGTCCTCACCCTTGGGGTTGGTGCGCTTCAAGCAGTAGCGCAGACGGTCGGGATGGTACAGTGCGAGCATCGACGATTGCGACTTCGCGCAGCAGTGACCGCGGCTATGGGCGTTCGATTCGTCGCCCTCGACCTTGATCACCTTATTGTCCTGAACGGTTACCCAGGTACCGCATTCGACCTTACCGCAAGCGCGGCAGCACGAACGGATACGCTTGACTTCGCCGGCCGTCGGGTCGGTACCCTCGGCCAGCGCCGCGGACGGCGCAGCTGCAAACCCCACGGTTGCGGCAGCACCCGCCATTGCGGACGCCTTCAGGAAGCTGCGGCGAGTCAGTGATAGTTTCGCCATATGCCCCTCCTCTCCTTCTATTACTCGTTCTCCTTCGTCTTCCCGCATTGGGGACATGGCGCGATGCCGGCACCTCGGCCTCCGCCTGCAAGGGGGGGGAGGGAGGAGGGTGGCGGAGCGCCGGATGCGGTACCGCGCCATGTCCTCAATGCGGTGATTCGATACTACGCAGACCGCCCGGCGGCAAATCATAAGGCGCGGATGCATGAGCGCCGCCATATCATCCTTCCGGGATGATTTTGCGTTGAGCAGGGCATTTACACTGGTAGTCACGAAGAGGAAACAGGCGTATGACCTGCCGCTGGTCCCGAAACGGGGCACCGGGCACTTTTCGGGGCATAGGGCGAAAGCCCGACCCGGGCGCTTGGGGGCAGGCGTCGCCGCAAGACGAATGAGGGGAATGAACATGGCTCAACCGAGACCTTCCTTGACGATGATTCTGGACATCGACGAGCGCATCGATTCCAAGGAGCTGCGGCTGGAAGTCAACCGCTGCTACGCCTACATCGGCACCGCGCTGGTGCGCACGCATCCCGCGCCGTCCGAGGACGCGCCCGTCGAGAACACGCTGCGCATGTTGGTGAAACTGGGCACCCGCCACTACATCGATTCCGCCGACGAGGGCGCCGACGAACTGTGGAACGAGGTCATGGTGCGCTGGTTCTCCAACCAGTTCCATAAGGTCGGCAACCAGACGCTCATCTTCAACAAGCGCCAGCGCGAAATCGGCAATGCCGAGATCCCGTTCACGTGGTTCGAAATCGACTTGGAAAACGGCAAGCTGCCCGTCAAGATGCACTGCAACGACGTCAGCAGCATCGACGAGGAGGCGTCCGTCGTGCTGACGCAGGTGCGCGACGCCTACAACGCCGGCAAGCTCGGCGACAAGGCCGCCGTCAAGGCCATCTCGATGCCGACCGAGGAGTCGTGGGCTGCGCAGGTGACCGCCGGTGCCGAGGCGGCCGCCATCCGCGCCGAGGAGGAGGCCCGCGCCGCTGCCGAGGCCGCAGCCGCCGAGGAAGCCGCGCGCAAGGCCGCCGAGGAAGCCGCCGAACAGGCATTTCTTGAGTCGCCCGAGCTTATGGCCGAGGAGGCCGCGGAAGGGCAGCCGGAAGTCGAAGGCGGCGGGCTTGAGGAGCCCGAGCTGATATTCGAACTTGATGAACCGACGTTCGGCGTCGTCTACGACGCCTGGACCGTGGAGTATACTGACGGCACCAGCAAGGTCTACGAAGCGTAATCGATCGGCGGGGCCGCCGCATTCGGCGCGCTGCCGCCGGCCGGTCCCGCTTTGTGCACCTTGCAGCCTTTTGAAAACCGCCCGGGACCTAGCGCCCGGGCCGCAGATAGCCGCTACCGAAGGGAGATTCACATGATAGATGCCATCGCCGAGTGCACCGACCGCCTCATCAAGGTTGAAGGCGCCGCACGCGCCGGCAAGACCGAGGCGCTCGTGAAGCGCGCAGCAACCCTGATCAACGCAGGTCAGGCGCCCGAATCCATTTTGGTGGCGGCTACCAATGCCTTTGCCGCCCAGGCGTTCCGCCAGCGCCTGCGCCGCGAGGTCGGCCAGGCGGCTGCCGATCGCGTCGTGATCGAGTCCGCACTCGAAGCCTGCGTCAGCGTTCTTAACGCCCCGGCCGCCCGCGAGGCAACCGGCCGCATCCCGCGCATCCTCACCGACGCCGAATACAACTTCTTCCTGGAAGATCTGAAAACCACCGGCGAAAAGCCCCGCAACCTGCGCAAGATGCTCGGCTACTTCTTCCGCGAAATGGCCGAGGACACCCCCCGTGCCGAATGGAAGACCGGCGGCGCGGAAGACACCGTCTATGACCTGGCAATTCGCGTGCTGAAGCTGCGCGGCGGCATGCTGGCGCAGGAAGCTCCCATGATCTGCTCCGCATTCTTGAAGTCGGAAGCCGGCGAGGCCAGCCGCGCCCAGTTCGCCTACGTGCTGTGCGACGATTTCCAAAACCTCAGCCATGCCGAGCAGTCCTGCCTGTGCATGCTCGCCGACAAGCAGGTCGTCGTGGCGGGCAACCCCAACGAGACGCTCACTGCGCGCGGCGCGCACCCCTACACCGAGGGCTTCTTGAAGTTCGAGGCCGTCCGTCGCGACGTCACGGTATTCCATCTTGAGGGCGCATACGGAAACCCGCAGGTCATCGGCCTGGCAGACGCGCTTGCCTCCTGCGGCGACATGGATGGCGCCTACGTGGCCGGTTCCGCAACCCCCATCGCCGCGGAAGTCGCCGAGGGCGAGGAAGCGGATGCGGAGGTCGTCGAAATGCCGACCGGCATGCAGTCCGTGAAGTGGAACACCCCCGAGGACGAGCTCAACGGCATGACGAAATACCTGCGCCACCTGCTGGGTGCCGGCGCGCGCGAATCCCGCACGTGCGTGGTGGTTCCGAACCGCCGCTGGGCCATCATGGCCGAGAAGATGCTGCGCCGCCGCGGGTTCACCGTTTCCGTGCTGGGCGCCATGGGCACCCTGGCCGGCGACCCGCGCGATTCCAACCGCGCACGGGCGCTGGTGGCCTACACCAAGCTCAACCTGCTGGCCAACCCCACCGACATGGTGGCATGGCGCAGCTGGTGCGGCTTCGACAACGCGCTGACCAACAGCGATGCGTGGATGGGCCTGCAGGATTATGCGGAGGCCGAGGGCAAGTCCCTCTACGAGGCCCTCGAGGAGATCGGCAGCTTCGGCTTCGGCGCGAAGGAGCCCTTCCTGCGCTCGCGCGCGCTGGCCGAGAAATGGCGCGCCGGCCAGGACTTCATCCTGAAGAACAGCGGGCGCCGCGGGTTCGGCCTGCTCAAGGCCATCGGCGCCGAGGGCGTCAGCGAATTCGAGGCCGTGTCCTCCCAGATGATGGGCGACGAGACCGCCGCGCGCCTGTTTGAGATGGAGCGTACGAGCGTGACGGCTCCCGCGTGGCCCGAGGACCCGCACGTGCTGCACATCTCCACGATGCAGAACCTCGCCGGCTGCGAGTACGACAACCTGTTCGTGCTCGGTTGCATCGACGGCTTCTACCCGCAGCGCAACGCGTTCGAAGTCATCAGCACCGAGGAGGACCGCGATCGCATCATGAACTCCGAGCGCCGCGACTTCATGGGCGGCATTGCCAAGGCCAAGCAGCTGCTGGTGCTTTCGCACTTCAGCAAATCGGAGCTTGAGCTGGCCGAACGCTCCAAGATGCAGGTTGTGCGCGTGAAGAGCGAGGGCGGCAAGCGCATGGCCATCGTGCGCCCCACGTGCTTCCTCGCCGAGGCGGGCGACGCCGCGCCGACCACCATCGGCGGCCAGGCGCTCCTGTCGCAGTACGAGTTGAACTAACTTCCGCGAAAAACGCCTCGAAAACGAAGGCGCCGGCCGGGCACACATCCCGACCGGCGCCTTTTTACGTCAGGTTGCCACCGCGAGAACAGCTTCGTAGGTTTGAGCGAAAGCTCAAACATTATTAGAGAGCGCCCGGAGGGCGCGACACGCATTTCAAAGCGGGTCGCGGGCCGACAAGACGATTCGCCCCGATGTTCCGGCTTCGCCGGAAGCGCGCTCTCGCGAACGCGCCTAC
>CAVBAM010000052.1:0-7525 GCA_963593315.1 Candidatus Methanomethylophilaceae archaeon
AGCGACCCCTCGTCCACCTCGGGCGGGGAGGGAGATAGCCTCTCGTCGAAGCTCTGCGCCCCGCCCGCGGACGGGGCGGACGCTGTGGATCTCGATACGGACGTGGTGCATGAAACCGTTCCCGCCAATGAGCTGTTCGAGGAGAAGCTGGCCCGCATCAAGCGCGAGCTCGATTCCGTCCCGGCCCTGCCGGGCGTGTATTTGTGGAAGGACTCCGCAGGTCAGGTAATCTATGTCGGCAAGGCGAAGCAGCTTCGCGCGCGTATGCGTCAGTATGTGAACTTCCAGGACGAGCGCGCCAAGATTCCGCTGTTGGTAGAACAGATATCGACCTTCGAATACATCGTCGTATCAAGCGAGCACGAAAGCCTGGTGCTGGAGAAAAACCTGATCAACCAGCATGCTCCCTGGTTCAACGCTGACTTTAAGGACGACAAGTCCTACCCGTTCATCGCGCTGACGAAAGGTGACGCGTTTCCCGCCATCAAGTTCACGCGCGAGAAGCATCGCCGCGACACGCGTTATTTCGGGCCTTATACCGACAGCCGTGCAGCGCGCCGCATGATGGACATTGCTCGACGCGTGGTTCCCATCTGCGCCGCCACCTGCGCCGACTGGCGCGCGCTGACGCGTCGCTTGCAGGCTGATCCGATGGCGCTGCTCGACCGCGACAGCCGTCCGTGCTTCGATTGCCACGTTGGTTTGGGACCGGGCGCCTGTTGCGGTCGCGTCACGCAGGAGGAATACGCCGAAAACGTCAAACGGGTTGAGCGCTTCCTGTCGGGCAATCATCGGGAGTTCGTGGCCGAGCTCACCGAGGAGATGCGTCAGGCTGCCGAGGAACTCGACTTCGAGCGTGCGGGCCGCATTAAAGCGCGCATCGACACCATCAACGGCCTTACCGACAAACAGGTCGCCGTTAGCGCGCGCAACCTGAACGCAGACGTCATCGGCTTTCATCGCGAGGAAACCATCGCCGGTGCCCATGTGCTCGTCGTGCGCGAGGGCCGTATCATCAATAGCAACGAGTTCGTACTGAATCGCGGGCGCGACGTGCCGGATGACGATCTTGCCCACATGTTCCTGCTGCGCTATTACGACTCGACCACCTCGATCCCGCATGAGGTCGTCGTGCGCAGCATGCCCGAAGACGCGCAGGCGATGGGGGACTGGCTTACCGAAAAGCTTTCCAGCCATCATGGCGCGAAGGTGCGCCTGTTCGCACCCGAGCGCGGGGAGAAGGCCGACTTGGTCACCATGGCGGAGCAAAACGCGAAGCATACGCTGATGCGCTACAAGGTGCGCACCAGCTACGAGGACAAGCGCGTCAACGAGGCGCTGCTGCAGCTGGAAAGCGCTCTGGCTCTCGATGGGCCGCCCATGCGCATCGAATGCTTCGACATCTCCACGAACCACGGCAGCTACACCGTAGCTTCGATGGTCGTTTTCACCGCCGGCAAGCCCGACAAGGCGCAATACCGTCGCTTCAAGATAAAGGCGCCGCTTGAGGAAGCGAACGACTTTCTCTCCATGCGCGAAGTGATGAGCAGGCGCTATTGCGCCGAGCGCATGGCCGATGAGCGTTTCGGCTCCAAGCCTGACCTTATCATCCTCGATGGTGGCGCGCCGCAGCTTTCCGCCGTGCTCGACCAGTTTGCCGAAATGGGCGTCGAGGGCATTGCGCTGTGCGGCCTGGCGAAACGTGACGAGGAGCTGTTCGTTCCCTGGCAGGACACGGGCCCAGTCGTGCTGCCTAGCGGTAGCGCCAGCCTGTACCTGGTTAAGCAAGTCCGAGACGAGGCGCATCGTTTCGCCATTACGTTCCATCGTGAGTTGCGCGCGAAGGGTATGACGGCGAGCATTCTCGATGAGGTTGCGGGGCTCGGTCCGGTGCGCAAGAAAGCGCTCTTAAAGCACTTCAAGAGCTTCAAGAACCTTAAAGCCGCCTCATTCGAGGACATCCTTGCGGCAAAGGTCGTCCCCTCTGAGGTTGCGCGTGAACTGCATCGGGTGCTTGAGCAGTATAATAACCAGCACGCAACTGACGGCGTCGTCGAAGAAGAAGGAGTACCGGATGAGCAATGAAGCTGAAACGCTGCGCAATATGCCCGAACTTGTTGTCGTGACGGGCATGAGCGGCGCCGGCCGCACCGAGGCCATGCACGCGTTCGAGGATCTGGGCTATTTCTGCGTCGACAACCTTCCTTCCGCCTTGATGGGCGACCTCATTTCGCTGACCGGCGTTGACGGCCAGCCGGATGCGTACCGCAAGCTCGCCGTCGTGTGCGACGCGCGCAGCGGTTCTTTCTTCGGCAGCCTGGTGGCCGAGCTTGACAAGGTGAAGGCCGCAGGCATCGACTGCCGCATCATGTTTCTCGATGCCGACGACGAAAAGCTCATCGCGCGCTACAAGTCGTCCCGCCGCCGTCACCCCCTGTGTCAAGACGGCAGCTCCATCGCACTGGGAATCCAACGCGAACGCGACATGCTTTTCGAGCTGCGCGAACGGGCCGATCACGTCATCAACACCACCGACATGCTCCCGCAGCAGCTACGCGGCACCATCCGGTCGCTGTTCGCTCCGGGCAAGGAGCGCGCCGGGCTGCAGGTCACGGTGTACTCGTTCGGGTTCAAGCATGGGGCGCCGGTTGACGCCGATTTGGTCATCGACGTCCGTTTCCTGCCGAACCCCTATTACGACATCGAACTTCGTCCGCAAACCGGGCTCGACAAACCGGTGCGTGACTACGTCTTATGCCGTTCCGAAACCGAGGAATTCCTCAAGCGCTGGTACGACCTGCTCGATTGCGTGATGCCCGGCTACGTCGCCGAGGGCAAGCAGCAGCTCGCTATCGCGGTCGGTTGCACGGGTGGGCAACATCGCAGCGTCGCCATCGCCGAGGCCACCGGCGACTATCTCAAGCGCAAGGGCTATCGCGTGAGTGTAGCGCATCGCGACCTGAAGCTTGCCGAAGGCGTTGACGGCAAGCCGGCGGCAGGTCCCGCCCGCATGGGTTCGCATCAGGGCGCTGCCGAAGGCGTTGAAAAAGGGCTGGAAGGCTAGCGCATGGATCTGTATTCATCCGTAGCGGCGACAGCCTGCGACAAGGATGCGATCGGCTCTGCTTCGCCGTTTCCGCATGACCCATCGCAAACCGCCGCGTTCGCGCCGCTCTACGCTGCCGAACCTGTCGCGGGCGGCGACCAGGTCAAAGCCGTCGTCATCGGCGGCGGTACCGGCGCGCCCGTATCCATTCGCACGCTGCTTTCGATGGGCGTGCGTACCTCGGCGGTGGTGGCCATGGCCGACGACGGCGGATCGACGGGCATTTTGCGCGAGGAAGCCGGCGTCACCCCGCCGGGAGATATTCGCAAATGCATCTGCGCTATGGCCGCAGACCCGAACGACCCGCTGACGCGCGCGTTCAAGTACCGCTTCCCGTTTGCGGACAATCACACGCTCGGCAACCTGATGCTCTCGGCGCTCGAGGAGGCAACGGGAACGTTTCCCGAAGCGGTCACCATCTGCGAGAATTTGCTGCATGCGCGCGGGCATGTATATCCGTCTACGCTCGACCGCGTATCGCTCGTGGCCCGCACGCGCGACGGCCGCTATATCGAGGGTCAGGCCGTTGCCTGCCATTCCCGTTGCGCGCTTGCCCATGTGCAGCTTCGCGGTGCCGGGCGCATCGTCGCCTACGAGCCGGCGCTTAAAGCCATCCGCGAGGCCGACCTCGTCGTTCTTGGGCCGGGCAGCTTGTTCACGTCCATCATTCCGAACCTGTTGGTCCCCGGGGTCGTTGACGCCATCCGCCAGTCGAAGGCGGCTACCCTGTTCGTGTGCTCGCTGGCCGACATGCAGGGCGAGACCTGGGGTTTGACGGCGCGCGAGCATGTGGAGGCGCTGCTTGATCACGGCATGCGCGGCCTGCTCGATTACGTCTTGGTCCATAGTGGCTCGGCCATTCTTCCGGATTCCGCTGGCGCTGCGGTTGGCCGTGACCGCGACGACGCATCCCGCATGGGCAATGCGCGTTTCACCGTTAACGATTCGCAGCCGGATAGCGAGGGTCGCCGCGTCCGTCCGGTGCGCATCGACCATGCCGACCTGCGCGCCATCCAGTCGCTCGGGCCGGCGGTGATCGTCCGCAATCTCGTCGACCCGCAACGTCCGACCTGGCATGACCCGTTCGCGCTTCGAGAGGCATTTACGGGGGTGTTGCGCCTATGTCGTTCACCGCGCAGGTAAAGGACGAGCTGTCGCGCGTCGAGGCCGTTTGCAGCCATTGCGACAAGGCGGTGCTCGCGGCGCTCGTGCGCATCGAGGGCACGCTGTTCGTCAGCGGTAAGAACCGCTATCGCGTGGAGGTGGCCACCGACGCGCCGTCGGTCGCTCGGCAGGTCATCAAGCTGCTGCACGAACTGTACAAGCTGAAGACGAACCTGACCGTCAGGCGCAGCGTTTTGCACAAGACGCCGAACTACCTGATCGAGTGCCCCGCTCAGCCGCATTTGGCCGCGGCGCTCATGGACATGGGCGTGCTTTCCGACGAAGGCGGACTCGAGCTGGGCATATCCGAGCAGCTCGTTGCGAAGGACTGCTGCGCGGCGGCATACTTGCGCGGGGCTTTTCTGGGAAGCGGCTTCGTATCCGATCCTCGGGGCGACTTCCATTTCGAAATTATCGTCGAAACGCGTGACTTGGCCGACGGCATCGTCGAGCTTATGGCCCGTCGCGGCATCAACGCCCGCGTCATGCAGCGGCGCAATTCCTACATGGTCTACTTGAAAAGCGGCAGCACCATCTTGGAATTCCTCGCGCTTGTCGGCGCGCATCAAAGCGCCTTGTCGATGGAGAATGCCCGCGTCATCAAAAGCGTGCGCAACGACGTGAACCGCCAGACGAACGCCGAGATCGCCAACCAGGCGAAAACCTCGCGCGCATCCATGGACCAGCTTTACGCCATTCGTTTGGTGCTCGAAGCTTACGGCATGGAGGAACTTCCGCCCGCGTTGCAGGACTTTATCAAGCTGCGCGTGCATAACCCCGACGCCACGCTGAAGGAACTCGGCGAGCTTGCCGCGCCGCCGCTTTCGAAATCGGCGGTCTACCATCGCGTTAGGCGAATCGAGCAGATGGCCCGCGAGGTCGAGCAGCGCAAACGTGAATGATACGTCTTGCGTCGCGTTGTGCGTGGGGGAGAGTGGTGCGGGCTTCCCTCATTGGCGGGTCGTTTCGCGGGGGACGCCAAACTCTGTGGCAGTTCATCCGCGTAATCGACCGTCCGCCGGATAGTTCTTACCGCATACAGCCCATACGCTACACTAACCCTGTTTGGCTCAATTGAGTTTTCGAAAGGAATTTCGCAATGGCAATCAAAGTTGGCATCAACGGATTCGGTCGTATCGGACGTCTGGCGTTCCGCGCCATGGTTAAGGACCCGGCAATCGACGTTGTGGCGGTCAACGACCCCGGTAACCTGGAAGCCCTTGCTCATCTCTTGAAATACGATTCCGTCCACGGTCGCTTCTTCGACTCCATCGAACTGACCGAAGACGGCTTCATTGCCGACGGCCATGCGGTCAAGGTGTTCTCCGACCGTGAGCCTGAGAACCTGCCCTGGGGCGAACTTGGCGTCGACGTCGTCGTCGAGTCCACCGGCATTTTCAAGACCGGCGAGCTTGCTTCCAAGCACATCAAGGCCGGCGCGAAGAAGGTCGTCATCACCTGCCCGGCGAAGGGCGAGGACATCACCATCGTGATGGGTGTCAACGACAACCTCTACGACAAGGACAAGCACAACATCATCTCGAACGCCTCCTGCACCACGAACTGCCTCGCTCCCGTGGCCAAGGTGCTCCTGGAGAAGTTCGGCATCAAGCGCGGCTTCATGAACACCATCCACTCCTATACCAACGACCAGCGCATCCTCGACCTTCCGCATAAGGACCTGCGTCGTGCCCGTTCGGCTGCCATGTCCATGATCCCGACCACCACCGGCGCCGCTCGCGCGGTGGCGCTCGTTCTGCCCGAGCTTGCCGGCAAGCTCGACGGCTTCGCTACTCGCGTTCCCACGCCTGATGGCTCCATGGTCGACCTTACGGTCGAGCTCGAGCGCGAGGTGACGGTCGAGGAAATCAACGCTGCCCTGAAGGAAGCCGCCGAGGGCGAGCTCGCGGGCATTCTGGAGTACACGGCCGACCCGATCGTGTCCATCGACATCGTCGGCAACGACCATTCCTCCATCTTCGACAGCCAGCTGACCATGGTCATGGGCGGCAAGTCGAACCTCGTGAAGGTCGTGTCCTGGTACGACAACGAGTGGGGTTATTCCAACCGCGTTAAGGACCTGGTGAAGATCCTGCTGTAATCGCCGATAAGGCCCATGCTCATTAGTTATTGACACCTAAGAACCCTGGTTGGTTCCGCGTTCCGAATGCTTTTTGTCGCTACGGGTTCGTGGTTTTCCGGCCAGGGTTCTTTCGCACATTTCGGGCACAAAACATGTGCCCTTTTGCGATACCTACCGAAAGGATTCCAATGTCAGAAATCGCTTCCGTCGATCAGCTCGACGCCCGCGGCAAGCGCGTTCTCGTCCGCGTTGACTTCAACGTCCCCGTCGCCGACGGCGCCGTCACCGACGACACGCGCATCCGCGCCGCGCTTCCCACCATCGAAAAGCTCGTGGCCGACGGCGCACGCGTCATCCTCATGAGCCACCTGGGACGTCCATCGGGCGAGGGCTTCGAAGAGGCGTTCACGCTTCAGCCGGCCGCCGCACGCCTGTCCGACCTGATTAGGCGTCCGGTACTGTTCGCCAGCGACACGGTGGGCGAAGATGCCCAGGCCAAGGCAGCCGCGCTTTCCGATGGCGACATCCTGGTGCTTGAGAACCTGCGTTTCGACAAGCGCGAGAAGAAGAATGACCCGACTTTGTGCGAGGAGCTCGCGAAGCTGGCCGACGCATACGTTAATGACGCCTTCGGAACCGCCCACCGCGCCCATGCGTCCACCGCGGGCGTCGCCGCGCTGCTGCCTGCTTACGCCGGTTACCTCATGCTCAACGAGGTGAACACGCTCTCCGGCATGCTCGACGAGCCCCGTCGCCCCTTCGTCGCCATCCTCGGCGGTTCGAAGGTATCCGACAAGATCAAGGTGATCGACGCGCTTATGGACAAGTGCGACACGCTGATCATCGGGGGCGGCATGTGCTTCACGTTCCTACTCGCGCAAGGCAAGCAGGTGGGCACCTCTCTCAAGGAAGAGGACTGGGTCGATCGCGCGCGCGACATGATTGCAAAGGCGGAGAAGTCGGGCGTGAAGCTGCTGCTTCCCGTCGACGTGGTGTGCGCCGACACCTTCGCCGCCGACGCCAACACCAAGGTGACCGGCGTCGATGATATCCCCGCCGACATGATGGGCCTCGACATCGGCCCGAAGACGGCCGAGTTGTATGCCCAGGCCATCGTCGAGGGCTCCACGGTATTCTGGAACGGTCCGATGGGCGTGTTCGAAATGGACGCC
>CAVBAM010000053.1:0-7512 GCA_963593315.1 Candidatus Methanomethylophilaceae archaeon
TGTCCCACGGCTCGATGACCAGCATGTGCGCATCGGGCGTCTTGATGCCGGCCATTTGGTTGACGGGCGTGGGAACGCCGTAATAGTCAACCTTGATACGATCGAGGAGCATCGCGTTCGCGCGGCCCGTGCGCACGGTGGCGAAGGCGTTATGCAGGCCAGCGATGGACTTCTGCATCTTCTCCTCGGTTTCCAGCATGATCTCGTCGATCATCGGGATGTCCTTTCCTCATGCGCCGACGACACGTCGCGCGCGACGATTATTCTACGGTGGTGCCGACGTCCTCGCCCTTGAGCGCGCGGGCGATGTTGCCCTCAACCGTCAGGTCGAACACGATCATGGGCACGTTGTTGTCCATGCACAGGCTGGTTGCGGTGGAGTCCATGACGTTGAGCCCCTGCGAGAGCACGTCCATGTAGCTGATGCGGTCGTAACGCTTCGCATCGGGGTTCTTCTTCGGGTCGGAATCGTAGACGCCGTCGACCTTCGTGGCCTTCATCAGCACGTCCACGTCCAGCTCGCACGCACGCAGGGCGGCGGTGGTGTCGGTGGTGAAGTACGGGTTGCCCGTGCCGGCGGCCAGGATGACCACGCGGCCCTTTTCCATATGGCGGACGGCGCGACGGCGGATGTAGGGCTCGGAAACTTCCTGCATGGTGATGGCGCTCTGCACGCGGCTGAAGATGCCGTGGCGCTCGAAGGCGTCCTGCAAGGCCAGCGCATTCATGACCGTTGCCAGCATGCCGATGTAGTCGGCCTGGGCGCGGTCCATGCCCTCGGCGCTTCCCGCCAGGCCGCGGAAGATGTTGCCGCCGCCCACGACGATGGCGAGCTGCACGCCGTCATGCACGACTTCGGCGATTTCATCGGCCAGGGAATCGACGACCTTCGGGTCGATGCCGTAACCCAGATCGCCTGCGAGCGCTTCGCCGGAAAGTTTCAGCAGCACGCGCTTGTAACGGTATTCTTCGGCCATAGGGCAACCTCCCGAGGATCGTTTTTCGTTTAGCCGCCTTATCTTACCCGAAAACGGCAACGGCCGCCCGCTCTGGCAACCGTTCGTCATATTTACATGCGCTTTAGCAACCAAAAGCGGACAGCAATACTCTCGTCGGTGCCGACAACCGCTTACGGCCGCGCTAAAGGAAAGGGGCGCAACCGGCGAAACTCCCTTGCGCGCAAGCCCCGCCACGACACAGCGGCCCCACGACAACGCCAACGCGCCGCGGACTGCTATACTTTTGGCGTAATTCGCCCTCCGTTTAAAGTTATCGATGGTTACTAATGAATTTCGACCTGCGTAAATTTCGAAAAGAAGCGCTGATCCTCTTTTTGATTTCATTTTTCATTTTCGCGCTCACCTGCATCAGCCTTTACGCCCAAACGAACACGCGCGTACTGTCGACAATCGCGGCCGAACCGGCGGGCTACGTCGGCTACTACGACGCGCACTACGACGCATCGAACGACGAGGCAATCGAGCAGATCATGTCCTTGCTGGAAGAAGACTCGGCAGGCAGCTACGACAAGGAAATCTACGTTTTCGATAAGGATGCGAACACGTTCATTTCCTCGACCGGCGAAGTCCCTGACGAAGTAAAAGACCAGCTGACCAAAAAGGTCAACGAGAACCTCATCCTCATCGACGACAGCTCCTGCAGCGTCACCGACTTCGACCACTACAAGGTGCTCGTGAAGGCGATGGTCCCGCAGATCATCGCCCAATTTTTCGACTGGATCAAAACCCTCACGCTGGTTATGCTGGGCGTCTTTACCCTGGCATTGATCCTGCTCGCGCTGTCCCACAGGTTTTTCGCCGAGGGGTCGACCAAGCGCCTTGTGGCGGCTATCGCGCTCATCCTGGCGGTCGTCGCGTCCTTCGCGGGGTTTTCGCTTCGCGCGGAGCTGGACCTTCTAAATCTTGCGATTCAAACGGAACAGACCGCGGTAATACTTGACCTTAAGGCCAACTGCGAACACCCCGAGGTGATCGGAATCACCGACCAGGCTGAGCTTCTCGAGGTCGGAAACGCCATCGCGAAATCATCCCAGACGATAAAAGAGGTCACGAGCAGCGTTGAGACGCAAGGCAAGCCCGTCAATCCGGACTCCGCCGACGAGATTCTCGGCACGATCGAGGTCATCGCCGACGAAAACGCGATCGGTAACCTGAAATTGACCTCGCAGATTGAAGCGCTGCTCATGCTTCTTCTGGCCTTTATGCTTGTCTACGAGGTTCAAAAGAAAGCGCACACGATACAGCGACAAAAGAAGCGCGGCATTGAAGCAAAGCTCACCGCAAGCGACCATCGCATGAGAACGGTGCTCATGGTTAACGGCATTAGCATGTCGGCATTCAGCATCGTGAGCGTTCTGCGAATCCGTCAGGTGGTGATGCTTTACTGGACCGACAACGTCACGTTTCTGATTAGCACGATTTTCACGTTCACGATGGTTGCCAGCGTAATCGGGTCGTCTATTTCATCAATCATCTTGAGGAAATGCGAAAACGTGAAAACCTATTCGGTCATCACCCTCGGCGTTGGGATAGCCGGCGCCCTCATGTGCGGCATCTCTTCGAACATCGTCATCTTCGTCGCGGGGCTCCTGATCTTCAACGCCGCTCGCTCTCAAATTTTGATGCTTGCAGATTTCTACTCATCGCTTCTGTCCGACGTCGATCGCAAAGACAGCTGTCAGATCGAATTCTCGTCGGGCGAGTCGCTCGGCCAGGTTATCGGCAACATAATCGGCGGCATCGTCAGCGTTGTTTTGAGCTTCGCTTTCGTTCAGATACTGTGCGCCGCGTGTTTCGGTGCATCGCTTCTTCTTTGCCTCGCGTTCCACAAAAACGAAATGAAGGTGAATTTGGACGAAGCCCACGATACGAGATCCCATGCTTTGAGCCTTCTTAAAATCCTGCTTCGAAAAGACGTCCTCATCTATTCGGTTTGCATCGTTGTGCCTGCATCGATTTCGTTCGTTCTTGTGCGCTACAAGCTTCCGCTCGACGTTGCCGCGCTCGGACTGACCGCAGTCGTCATCTCGCTTGCCAAGACGATGCAGAAAGTCATCCGTCTCTATGCCAACCCGCTTTATCACGTGGTGAGCCGCCATGTGAGCCTCACCTTCCACCTTGTTGCCTATGTGGCCCTAAACGGGGTCATCATCATGTTCTATCTGCTCAATAACTCACTTATGGGCATTATCGTTTCAGTTGCCGCAATGGGCCTGGTGAACGGTGCTGGGTATTACGCGACCACGAAGGCTTTTCGCGAAATGGAGGCACTTACCGGCACCCAGGAATCAGACAGAATGGTTGGTCTAAACCTATTCAGAAGAATCGGAGACACCATCTCGCCGACGCTTCTGTCGGTTTGCGGAAATGGCGCCGTGCTGCCAGCTCTCATCATCCTTGCCCCCTTCGTCTACCTCGCAAGGGCAAGGTCGAAGGCGCGGGCTTCGCAAAAAGAGACCCCTCTTGAGTGATGGACGCTACGCTTCGCGCTTCGGAGTCGAACACTCTTGCCGGCCGGTAGATGCTCCGGGGTCGCCGGAGCGCGCGTGCTTGCGCCGAATTTCAACGCAATCCAAACAAGCGAGGCGGCCTCAAGCCGCCTCGCGCAATGGTGCTGAATCTTTCGTACTTGTAGGCCGAGCGCGCCTTACGCTGCGGAAGCGTCGCCGGTGATGCGCGCCTCGGGGTCGTTGTACACGTCGCGATCCAGCCCGCCGGTGAAGTTCGCGGACGTGACGCCGGCAACCATGGAGTCGCTGACGTTGAGCGCGGTGCGGCCCATGTCGATGAGCGGCTCGACCGAGGCCATGAGCCCCACGATCTCGATAGGCAGACCCATGGTTCCCAGCACGATAAGGCTGGCGAAGGTGGCGCCGCCGCCCACGCCGGCAACGCCGAACGAGCTGATCACGATGATGGCGATCATGCCGACGACCCACGTCGGGTCGAACACGTTGATGCCAACGGTCGGGGCAATAAGCGTTGCCATCATGGCCGGGTAGATGCCCGCGCAGCCGTTCTGGCCGATGGACATGCCGAAGCTGGCGGCGAAGTTAGCCGTGGCCGCGTCGACGCCGAGCGCCTTGGACTGCGTCTCGATGTTCATGGGAAGGGCGCCCGCCGAGGTGCGCGAGACGAACGCGAACGACAGCACCGGGAAGGCCTTCTTCAAATACGTCACGGGGTTCACGCGATTGCCCGCCAGGATAAGCAGATGCACGCAGAACATGGCGATGATGGCGACGTAGCTGAAGATGATGAACTTGCCCAGGTCGAGAATGGCCTCGAAATTGGAGGTGGCCATGACGTTGGCGATAAGCGCCAGCACGCCGTAGGGGGTAAGGCCCACGACCATCTTCACAATGCACATGACGATGCCGTAGAGCGAATCGATCAGGTTGCTGAAGAACTCGGCCTGCGCGGAGTCGCGATCGCGCAGCTTCAGGTACGCCAGGCCCACGATGGCCGAGAAGATGACGACGGCGATGGTGGAGGTGGAGCGCGTGCCGGCCAAGTCAGAGAACACGTTGGTGGGGATCATCGACAGGATGGTCTGCGGCACGGTGGTGTCGGCGACCTTGTCTTGGCGGGCCTGCAGCGTTTCCAGCTTGGAGGCGTCCACGGTGCCCTGCGTGAAGTCGGCGCCGGCCAGGCCCGACAGCGCGATGGTTGCCCAGCCGAACAGGGCGGCGATGGCCACGGTGACAAGCAGCACGACAAGCACGCTGCCGCCGATCTTGCCGAGGTTGTCGACGGCCTTCGTGCGCGTGAAGGCACCGACGATGGCCACGAACACCAGCGGCATGACCAGCATCTTCAGCAAGTCGATGTAACCGGTGCCGACCAAGCTCATCCAATCGAGCGCAGTCGTGGCGGCATCGGAGCCGCGCCCGAGCGCCACCTGCATGCCGACGCCCAACACGATGCCCAGCCCCAGCGCGGTAAACACGCGGAACGTGAAGCTTTTATCCTTCGACTTCAAGAAGCGCAGGAAGGCCAGCAGCGCGGCGAAGATAACGAGCACCGCCAGCACCGGACCCAGGATATCGAACGACATGGTATTTCCTCGTCTTTCCCTCAAGGGCTGCTGAGGAGCGGCGCGCAAACATCCGAGTTGAAGCGCCCGCTTCGGCAAAAAGGCCCCGCTCGCGGCGAGGCGCGCTTCTTCTTGCGACGAAACCGGCGTTTCCTGTTTGCAGCCGCACCTTTCGGCGCAGCCCTCCGTTAAATACGAGTTGGCATTATGCCCCTATATGCCTAGTAGTTCAATAGGCTTACTTAGAATTCTTCTATCTATCAAGTTATCGGCGATATCGATAACGACCGCAGCCAGGCGGGCACGGGGCAGAAAAACGCGAAGACGGCCCCCGATGAACGGGAGCCGTCTTCTAAAGGGAAAAGAAAGAAAGGAAGGGAACCGGGGTTTGGGAAGACCCCGCGCAGAACGAGCACTTCGCTCGGCCTGCGCGGAGCCGCCCGGATAGCGTTCGCTTCACGGGCGCCCCGCCCCGCCGGCCCTCTCGCTTCGACGAGCCGGCGGGAATGGTGCTACCTGGCGCCTTAGGCCGCGTTGCCCTGGCTGCCGGAGGTTCCGCTGGATGAGCTGCCGTTGTTGAACAGGCGGTTCAGCAGCGATTCGTTGGAGCTGGAGCTCGAGCTGTTCTTCTGCGTGGAGCTCGACGAGCTTGAAGTCTGCGACGACTCGTCGGACCCGAGCGTCACCTGCATCGTCTTGGTTTCGCCGTCGCGGTTCACCTCAATGGTTACCGTGTCGCCGGGGTTCTTCGAACGGACGTCGAGCATGAGGTCGCTCGCGGATTCAACCTTGTTGCCCTCGAACTTGGTGATGATGTCGCCGGACTCAAGGCCCGCCGAGGCCGCGCCCGAGTCGGAGGAGACGCCCGTCACGTAAGCGCCGGAGTCAACGGACAGGCCGTAGCGCTTGGCGTTCTGCGAATTCACCGTCGAAAGCGTCACGCCGAGCTGGGCATGCGTGGGCGTTTTGCCCTCGATGATCTGCTGCGCAATGTTGACCGCATAATTCACGGGGATGGCGAAGCCGACGCCGGAATAATTGCCCGAGTAGGACGTGATCAGCGTGTTGATGCCGATGAGCTTGCCGTTTTTGTCAACCAGCGCGCCGCCGGAATTGCCCGGGTTGATGGCCGCGTCGGTCTGGATGAGGTTCGGATAGATGGTATAGGCCGAGCTGGAACTGGAGCTGGACGAACCGTTTCCGTAGCCGTAACCATAGCCATAGCCGTCGCTTCCGCTGCTGGAAGACGAGTTGCTCATGATCTGCGAACGGCTCGTGGCCGACACGATGCCGGTGGCGACGGACTGCTCAAGACCGAAGGGGCTGCCGATGGACATGACCCACTCGCCGGTAGTCAGATTGTCCGAGTCGCCAAGCTCGATGGGCGTCAGGCCGCTTGCATCGCGCAGCTTCACCACCGCGATGTCGCTCGATTCGTCGGTGCCCACGACGTCGGCGTCGTACTCCTCGCCGCCGACGGTGACCTTCAGCGCGGCCGCACCCTCGATGACGTGATTGTTCGTGATGATGTAGCCGTCTTCGGAAAGCACGACGCCGCTGCCAAGCGAGCTTTCGGTCAAGCTGCTGGAGTTGGAGCTGGAACTGTTCGAACCGTAGCCGTAACCGAACAGGGTGGACGAGGTGTCCTCGGTATACACGTCGATGGCGGCGACCGAGGGAAGCGCCTTGCTCGCGACGGTTTCGGCGAGGCTGTCGTCGCTATCCTGCGCGGTGATCTGGGTGTTGGTGGTGGCGCCGAGGGTGACGTTGGTGCCGCCTGCACCCGTGCCGTTGACCACGGCGAAACCGCCGATGCCGATCACGCAGGCAAGCGCGGCGCCGGCGAAGGCGGTGCCGAAGGTCTTGGCCGTAGAGGGCCCCTTCTTCTGCTCCTGCGGCTGCGCAGGCTGCACGGGCGGAATGGGCGACTGATAAGAAGGCTGCTGATACGGCTGCTGGTTGCACGGTTGCTGACCGTACGGGTCCGTCGAGCCGGAAGCGTTGTACGGGTCGGTCATGATGTTCTCCTTGCGTCGCTTGATTGCGTGTTCAACTTCGTTTTTCGACGTGCTGACCTTATCACGCAACGGTTCGCCTGAGCGCGGATGCACCCTTTCGTCACCTGCGCGACACGGAATTACACCTTTCGGTGTACGCCTTTGGCGGCAAGGGGAAGCGCGGCATCGGCCGCACAGGTTACCCGTAAGGCGCAAGATGCGTTAAGCTAGCCCGATACGACAACGCCATCCACACCTTCGCCGGCGTGCAGCTGCGCCTGGAATGCGCACGCATCATGCAGCAGCAGGGTTACGAGGAGCCGGTCGGCCGTGCGAAGGTGACGTCCGCGTACAACCTGCCCGCGAAGCATGTCATCCACACTGTCGGACCGATGTGCAAGGAAGCCCCGACGACCGAACAGCGCAAGCAGCTGGCCGACTGCTATGTGAGCTGCCTGGA
>CAVBAM010000054.1:0-7485 GCA_963593315.1 Candidatus Methanomethylophilaceae archaeon
TTCTACTTATCATCTACTTATCACGTACTTGCCTTCTACTTATCAAACCAAGTAGTGCGCTCCGGAAAAGCCGGATCATCGGGGCTGGGGCAAGGTCGCTGTCGACCTGGCTCAGGCAGCCGGGTGCAGCGATTCGCTGTCGATCTGCGTTTGAAAAAAAGTAACAAAAGTTACCTTTGGGTGCTTTTATTTCATGTTAATTACGGTATACTTCAGCTGCTTGTTCTAGAAGGTTAACAATTGGGAAAATAAAACTGTTTACCTCCATTAATAAAATGAGCAAGCAGTGAAGGAAAGGGAACATACCGCATGAATGAAGAGTTCAAGGGCGGACGCGTCGTCCGCTCGGGGCTTGCGTTGACGCTGGTGGGAACGCTGATGGTTCCGTCGACGACGGCGCTTGCGTCCCCGCAATCTGAGGGAGACACGCCGTCGGCGGCAAGCGCCGTTGAGCAAGCTATGCGTCAGGCCGAATCCAATGGCACGGACAAACAGGGCAACGTCACTATTATCGTGCAGCTTGAAAACGGCGGCACGCAGGGCGTGAGCCTGTTCAGCCGCATCATGGGCAGCGTCAATCAGGACCGCCATGGCTATTTCAAGGACCAGATTCGCGATCTGGTGAGCGAGGAGCAGGCACAGGGGATCTCCCTTCTGAGCGCCGATTCCGACGACGCCGATAGCGCCGATTCGGCCGACGGTCAGACCGCAACTCAACAGCCGGAATTCCAAGAGCTTTACGATTACTACAACGCCATCGACGGCTTCGCCATCAAGGCGCCCGCGAACTTGCTGGAAACCATCCAGAGCTTGGACGGCGTGAAGAACGCCTTCATCGAAAAGGGCTACGAGGTGCCTGCCGACCAGGGGATGCAGGATGCGCCCGCCAACCAAACCTCGCTCGACATGACCGCCGCCGATCAGATCGAGCAGAAAGGCGACGGCCAGCTCATCGCCATCATCGACTCCGGACTCGACGTGAACCACTCCGCCTTCAAGGGCGACCTGGACGATTCCAAGCTTGCCGAAACGGAATCCGACGTCAACGGCAAGATGACGAAGATGGGTGAGGGTAAGAACGGCCGCTACGTGAGCGAGAAGATCCCCTTCGTGTACGACTATGCCGACCATGACAGCGACGTCGACCCGGGCTCGCTGTCCGGCATGGACCATGGCACGCATGTTGCCGGCATCATCGGCGCGAACGCCGGCGAGGTCCAGGGCACGGCGCCCGATTCTCAGATCGCCATGCTGAAGGTCAGCTGCAACTCCGACGGTACTATCTACGACAGCTCGCTGCTTGCCGCGTTCGACGACGCGGTGGTGCTGGCTCCCGATTCCGTGAACGTTTCGCTTGGCAGCGACGCCGGCTTCTCCGATGCCGCGGCCGCGACGTATGGCGACGCCATCAATAGCCTGACGGCGACGGGCGCGTCGGTAAACATGGCTGCCGGCAACTCGTACACGTCGGGTTACAAGAACAAGTCCGGGCAGAACAAGCCCTACGCCTCCGACCCCGACAGCTCCGTGTTGTCGTACCCGTCCGCCATGCCGGGTACCGTGGCTGTGGCCAGCGTGAACAACGCTGAGGCGTCGCCTGCGTTCAAAGCGGCCGATGGCACGGTCATCCCCTACATCGAGGCGGACAACCAAAGCTACTGGGGCTCCCCGAAGTTCTCGGCGCTTGAAGACGGCTCGTACGAGTACGTCGACGGCGGCGTCGGCGACGCGGCGGACGTGGAGAGGCTGAAGGAAGCGTACCCCGACGGTATGGACCGCAAGACGATCGTGCTGGTCAAGCGCGGTGCGGCTTCCGACGCTTCGGACCTGACGTTTGCCGACAAGGTAAACAACATCGGCGCCCTGTCGCCGTTCGCCGTGGTCATCTACGACGATCGCGACGAGAAGCTGACCTCGTTCTCCATTGACAGCGAGGACACCACCGCCATCATGGTGACGAAGGCCTCCGGCGAGGCGCTGCTGACGGCAGCCGACAAACGCATCGTGAAGGAGTCCGGCTTGACGACCGCCTCCGCCACCGCGTTCACCATGAGCGACTTCAGCAGCTGGGGACCCACGACGGACCTGAAGATCAAGCCCGAGGTGACGGCGCCCGGCGGCAACATCTATTCCACGGTGCCGAACAACGACTACGATTACAAGTCGGGCACGTCCATGGCGACGCCGCAGGTCGCCGGCATCTCGGCGCTGGTGCGCGAATACGTGGAGTCCGACAGCAAGTTCGCTTGGTACTCGGATTCCGCGAAAAGCATGCTCATCTCGCAGCTGCTCATGTCCACCGCCTCCCCCATCGCCGACCCGATGGTCGACGAGGGCCCTGAAACGTACTACAGCCCGCGCTTCCAGGGCGCCGGCCTGGTGAACGCGAAGGCGGCGACCACCACGCCCGTATATCTGACGTGCGAGGACTCGGACAACAACCGTCCGAAGGGCGAAATGGGCGAGTCGGCCGACGGCTCGTGGAGCTTCACGCTGAAGCTGAACAACCTGACCAAGCAGGCGCAAACCTACACGCTCGATGCGGCGGCGATGTCCGAGCAGATCGCGAACGGCGTGTTCACGGGTAGCGACTACAACTGGACGGGCCGCGGTATCGAGGTGAGCTTCGGCGGCGATGCGCAGGGCGAAACCATCACCGTCCCGGCCAACGATTCCGATAACGGGCTCGACGGCAGCGCGACGCTCGTCGTCAACGTGACGGCGGGTAGCGCATTTAAGTCGTTCGTCGCGGAAAACGCCTCGAACGGCGCCTATGTCGAGGGCTTCGTGAAGCTGGCGGCGCAAAACGGCGGCGTCGACCTGTCCGCCCCCTTCCTGGGCTTCTACGGCGACTGGGATCAGCAGCCCGCCATCGATGCGGCGGCTGGAAGCGGCGACGAGCACATCGTTGGCAGCTCGCTTATGAACCAAGGCACGTCGACATCCCTTGGCAAGAACCCCCTGGACAAATACGGAAGCGCCGACCTGTCGAAGGCGGTCGTCTCCTCGTCGCCGGCGACCGATGCCCCGACGCGCCTGGTGCCGTTCACCACCATGCAGCGCAATGCGAGCACGCTGGCGTACGACTACCTGAACGCCGATGGCAAGAGCGTGCGCTCGTTCAGCTATAACTGGGTTTCGAAGACGACGTACAACGACAGCGTGGGCAACTACCTGTACGTCGAGGACTACTATCTGGGCGACAACTCCTCCAAGCCCGTGTTCGACGGCCTGGGCGAGGATGGCAACCAGCTGCCCGACGGCAAGTACACGCTGCGCCGCACGGCCACCTTGGCCACCGACGATGCCGTTCAGCAGACGCTCGATCAGGACTTCTACTACGACACGAAGAAGCCCGAGGTATCGAACGTGCAGCTGACCGGCGAAGACGGCGAACGCAAGGTGACGTTCGACGTGACGGACTCCTCCTGGTTTGCCGGCGTGAACTTCATCGGCCCCGATGACGATGCGAAAAAGGCCGACGGCTGCTACTACCAGGTGGTCTGCCCGACCAGCTCCTGGGCCGACAGCACCATCTCCGACCCGGTGGAGAACGCCGATGGCACGCGTACCTGGCATGTCTCCGTGCCCGTTTCCGCGCTCAAGAGCGCTTGGAACGGCTGGAAGGGCCCGGGCAGCAACGGCGCGGCGTTCCCCAACGTCGTGCATATGCGCGCGTGGGACTACGGCAGCAACATCAGCAGCGACATCGAGATCGTGGTGAACCCGGTTCCCGCGACGGGCGTGACGCTGTCGACCGATTCCGTGAAGCTCGCCCCCGGCCAGGTGAGCAGCCTGCAGGCGACCGTTGCGCCGGCCGACTCCACGCAGACGAAGCTGGCCTGGGCGTCCAGCAACTCCGATGTGGTCGCCGTCGATGAGAACGGCCAGCTCACGGGCGTTGCGGAGGGCGAGGCGCAGATCACCGTGTCCGTGGCCGACAACCCCGCCATCAGCGCGAATGCCCAGGTGAAGGTCGAGCAGGTTTCCGCCGATACCGGCGTCGCCCTGTCGCAGGACAGCGCGCAGCTGCTGCTCGACGACACCCTAGACGTCGCGGCCCTCGTGTCCGACGACTGCGCGGCCGGCGGGGTGATCTGGACCAGCAGCAACGAGTCCGTCGTGAAGGTGCAGCAGGCCGACCCGAAGCTCAGGCAGGTCGCCAACCGCGTGACGCTTGCGGCCCAGGGCCAGACGGGCGATGCGGACGTGACCGCCACGGTGGTGAACTCCAAGGGCGAGAAGAAGTCCGCCACCATCCACGTGCGGGCGCAGCAGGCCGACTACGGCGACTTCGCGATCGATGAGAGCGGCGCGCTTACCGGATATACGGGCGAATCCACGAACATCTCCATCCCCAACGACGTCTCCGTCATCGCCGACGGCGCGTTCTCCGGGTCGGACATCCAGAGCGTTTCCATCCCGTACAGCGTGACCTCCATTGGCAAGGAGGCGTTCAAGAGCACGCACAACCTGGGTCAGGTGCGCTTCGAATCCGGCAGCAAGCTCACCGGCATCGGCGACCGCGCGTTCTTCGGCACCCAAGGGCTTGCCGAGATCGAGCTCCCCGAGGGCGTGACGTCCATCGGCACCGAGGCGTTCTCCACCTCCTCGGTGCAGCGCGTGGTGCTTCCCGACGGCGTAACCTCCATCCCGGCCAGCGCGTTCGAGAACTGCATCCAACTTTCCAACGTTACGATGTCCGATAAGGTGGAGACCATCGGCGCGAACGCGTTCGATGCATGCTCGGCGCTCAACAAGATCAAGGTTCGTAGCGCTTCCGGCGCCGTGGCCGAGGGCCTGCCGTCGAGCCTGACGACCATCGGCAAGGCGGCGTTCAGCGGCGCCCGATTGCAGAGCGTGAAGCTTCCCGCAAGCGTGAAGACGGTCGAGTCGGAGGCGTTCGCCAACGACTCGAGCCTGAAGACGCTCGAGCTCAACGAGGGTCTGGCGTCCATCGGCGACGGGGCGTTTTCCGGGACCAACGCGGCCGAGGTCGTGATTCCCGATTCGCTGGTCAACCTGGGCACCGGCGTTTTCGCGAACATGAAGCAGCTCAACGCCGTGACGGTGGGCAGGCAGGTGCCCGCCGGCGCGCTGACGGAGGCGTTCGCGGGCGACGGCTCGCTGCTCGAGTTCAAGGCCGACGATTCCGTCGTGAACTACTCGGTAGCGGACGGCGTGCTGTTCAACAAGGATAAAACGCAGCTGGTGGCGTTCCCCGCGGCGAAGAAGACGGCGGGCGGGGTGTATACCGTCCCCGAAACCGTCAAGGACATCGCGGCCAGCGCCTTCAGCGGTGCGCAGGTGTCGAAGGTGAACATGCCGAAGGGGCTTGCGTCCATCGGCAAGAACGGTTTCGCCGGCGCGGCGTTGACCTCCGTCGTGCTCCCCGACGGTTTTGAGGCCATGGGCGAGCAGGCGTTCATGGGCTGCTCGTCGCTGACGTACGTCAACATTGGCGGCGCGGTCGAGGTGCCGCAGCGCGCGTTCTCGAAGTGCGTGTCTCTTACCACCGTGAACCTGCGCAGCGATTTGAACAAGCTGACGAAGATCGGCGTGCTCGCCTTCTCGGACGAGGAGAGCAATTCCTCCTCGAGCGACGGCGATTACGGATACGATGCCGCAACGGCTTCGGACGACGATAAGGATACGGCGACGTACGACGGCGCGATCACGGCGATTGTCCTTCCCGATTCTGTCGCCGAGGTGGGGTCGAACGCGTTCAAGAACCTGACGGGCATGACGCGTGCGCATATCGGCGCGGGGCTGACCTCGGGCGGCGCCGACCTGTTCCCGGGCGCCAGCGCGCTCGAGGTGCTGACGGTCGCCGGCGCGAACCCGGTGTACTCCGCAGTCGACAACGTGCTGTATGCGCAGATGAAAGACGGGCTGCACCTGGTGAAATCCGCCGCCGCCAGCAAGACCACCGACGTGATCGTGCAAAACGGCACCGTTTCCATCGACCGCGAGGCGTTCCGTTCCAATCGCGTGATCGAGCGCGTGGTCATCCCCGAGGGCGTGAAGAGCATCGGGTGGGGCGCGTTCAACACGTGCGACTCCTTGAGCCAGGTGGTGCTGCCCGATAGCCTGGAGACCGTGGCGGACACGGCGTTCAACTGGGACCTGAACCTTGACTTCGTCGAGTTCGGGACGAATGTCAAGCAGCTGGGCAATCCGAGCAACTATATCGGTGCATCGCCGTTCTCGGGCCATGTGCCTGCGCACCTGATCGTGCGCGGCGGGCAGAAGGGTTCGTATGTGTCAAGCTCGCTGCAGGATGATTCGATCATGCAGACGGCCTACTTCGGCCCAGGTATGACCGATTTAAGTTTCAGCGCATCCGGCACGTTCCCGAAGACCATCGTGATCCCGGCGGATTGCGAGAAGCTCGAGATGCCGTGGAGCTTCGGAAGCTATACCTCTGAAGTGCGCATTTACGCGCCTGCCGGCTCGAAGGGCTGGGAGACGGCGAAGGCAGCCATCGCGGGCACGTACGGCACGCTGTCGGAGGACCAGCTGCTTGAGTACACCCCGCTTTCGGCGACGCTCTCCGCTGCCGGCGCGGTCGAGTCCGGCACGGTGGTGCCGCTTAAGGCGACGGCACAGGGCGGCGTGCACGGCGACAAGCTGTTCCGCTTCACGGAGGTGTCTGCGAACGGTCAGCAGAAGGTGCTGCAGGACTGGTCGACCGCCGATACGCTGAACTGGAACGTCCCTGCCGATGACTCCTCGGTGCTCGTCGAGGTCCGCGATGCCACGTTGTTGACCGAGAAGGCCACGCTCGCGGGCGTGCAGCCGGAGGTTTCGCTGAACAAGTCCGGCGTGGTGGTTGTGGCCGAGGGCCAGCCCATGCCCGAGCTTGAGGCAAACGTTACGGTTCCCGAGGGCGCGAAGGTGACGTACCAGTGGCTGTGCAACGGCGTTGCCGTCGTAGGCGCCACGGGCGCGACCTACACGCCTACGGGCGCCGAGGGCGATGCCGATGCGTCCGCCGATCGCGTGTACAGCGCGGTCGCCCATGTGACCATGGCCGATGGCGTCGTGGTGAACGCGGTGAGCGGCGAGGTTACCGTGCGCATGGCGGCGGAGGCGTCCGAGGTCGACACGTCGGCGCTGAAGGTCGTGGTGGATGCTGCCGAGGTGCTGAACCGCGGCGATTACACCGCCGAGTCGTGGCAGGCGTTCCAGAAGGCGCTGGCCGCTGCGCGTCAGCAGCTGGTGAGCCCGGAGAGCGCGGAGGCGGTCGCCAGCGCGCTGGATGCGCTGACGAAGGCGCAGGGCGCGTTGGTGGAGTCGGGCGTGGACGTCGATGCGCTGATCGGCGCCATCACGGCGGCCGACAAGCTGCAGCAGTCCGACTACACCGCCGATAGCTGGAAGCCCTTCGAGCAGGCGCTCGCCGCCGCTAAGAACGTGCTGGCGAACCCGACGAACCAGCAGGCCGTCGATGACGCGCTCAAGGCGTTGACCGAGGCGCAGAAC
>CAVBAM010000055.1:0-7429 GCA_963593315.1 Candidatus Methanomethylophilaceae archaeon
GTTTCGCGCACCTCAAGCGACGCCTCGCGTGCCTCGACCGGGTTGATAACGTAGCGCTTGATGGCGGCAAGCGCCTCGTCGGTGCAGCCGCCCTCGATGACGATCACCCGGGCGAAGGCAACATCCGGACGCTCGCCTTGGCTGATCAACTGGATGCATTCGGCGGCGGAATCGGCGCGCTGGTCGAACTGGCCCGGCAGCGCCTCGACCGCGAACACGCGGGCGTCGCCGACCTCAAGTTCGCTCGCCACGTCATCAACCTGCGGCTCGCTGAACACCGTCGGCACGCATTGCTCGAACAGCGCCCCGTCGATGCCCTCGACGTCGTAGCGGTTGATCACGCGCAGGCGCGCATCGTCCGCAAGGCCTTCGGGCACGGCCGTGCGAAGCTCGGCGAGCAGCTGGCGCGCCTCGACGTCGAAACCGGGCTTCTTCTCCACGTAGATGCGGGAAACCATGGGCATCCTTTCCATACAGCGGGGCAAACCCCGAAAATGCGCGCGGACACCCGACGGGTGCCCGCGAATCCGAACGTTACCTTCAAACGGAAGCGGGCGTGGCTGTGCGCCCTGTCTTCCCTATTGCTTGTCCTTCTTCTTGAACAGGCCCCCGAAGAGCGCCTTCTTGCCCTTCTCCTCGGCCTCCTTGCGTGCAGCCTCCACCTCTTCGGGGCTCTTCTTGGCCTTCTCGGCGGCGAGCTTTTCGGCCTTCGCCTTCTTCTCGGCGGCTCGCATTTCCTTGGTGGGGTGCTTCATAACCTCTTCGGCGTACTTCTGGCGCGCCTTGCGGCACTTGGCGAAGTCGACGTAGAGCGCACCGATGATGAACACATAGGCCAGGGCCAGCGTGACGTAGGTGACCGCCTGCGGCAGGCCGAAGGAATTGCCGGCGAAGCTGAAGCACGTTAAAACGATGGCCGCCACCAGCATGATCCACCAGATACGGCGCAGACGCTTGTACTCCTCGGTCGGCGGGTTGTAGAACTGACGGTCGCGCTCCTGCGTCTTGGCGCGCTCGGCCTTGCGCTCGGCCTTCTTCTGCTCCTTGGTCTTCTCCGTGGGCTGCATGCGCACGGAAGCGGCCGCCTTCGTGGCGGGTTTGGCCGATGCGGCGGACTTGCGCGTGGCGCCCTTGCGGTCCTCGGCGGTGTAGCGTTCGTTCAGGGGATTGCGTTGGGTCATCTTCGTCTTTTCTGGAACTCGTGTACTTACAGGGAAACGGCTCGTGAGACGCACGGCCAATGCCGGCGCGCCTCACGGCCGGAGCGCTTACGCGAACGGGAACTTCGTGCCCGTGATCTGCTCGTAGGCAGCGATGTACTTCTTGCTCGTCTTCTCAATGACGTCGGCCGGCATATGCGGCGGCTCGCCCTGGCGATCCCAGTTCGCCGTCAGCCAGTCGCGCACGAACTGCTTGTCGAAGCTGGCCTGGTCGCGGCCGGGCTCGTACTCGTCGCCGGGCCAGAAGCGGCTGGAATCGGGCGTGAGCACCTCGTCGGCCAGGATGATTTGCCCGTCGATGACGCCGAACTCGAACTTGGTGTCGGCGATGATGATGCCGTTTTCAGCGGCGTGGTCGCGCGCCGTCGAGTAAACCTTGATGGCCAAGTCGCGCAGCTGGGTTGCCGCATCCTGCCCGATAAGCTCGGCGCAGCGCTCGAAGCTGATGTTCTCGTCATGCCCGCCGATTTCGGCCTTCGTAGAGGGGGTGAAGATAGGCTCGGGGAGCTTGCTGGAATTCACCAGGCCCTCCGGCAGGCTGATGCCGCACACGGTGCCCTGCTTGTTGTATTCCTTCAAGCCGCTGCCGGCCAGGTAGCCGCGCACGATGCATTCGACCGGGAACATCTCGGCCTTACGCACCAACATGAAGCGCCCCCGCAGGTAGTCGGCGTAGGGGGCGAACTGCTCGGGCAGGTCAGCGACGTCGGCGCTCACCAGGTGGTTGCCGATGACGTCGGCCAGCTGGTCGAGCCAAAACAGGGAAAGCTGCGTCAAGACCTCGCCCTTGTGCGGGATTTCGTCGGGAAGGATGTAGTCGTAGGCCGAGATGCGGTCCGTGGCCACCAGCAGCAGCTTGTCGCCCAAATCGTAGATGTCGCGCACCTTGCCCTGCGCATCGGGTTTGATGTCGATTCCGCTCATGTTACGCGCTTCCTTCCGTTTCCTGTTCGCGGCCCGCCTCCGACCGCCGTCGCGCCCGCGCCGAGAGGGCCTCTTCGCCCCGCCCGCCGCGGGCAACCTTGCTGATTTCGCTGCTATTATCCGACTATTTTCCGTCGTCGTGGGGCTTACCGAACGGTATCCCCGTTTTCTGCGTATGCCGCGCGACCCATTGCTCGCGCTGTTCGCGCTGCTGCGCGCGCTGGGCCTGCTGCTGCTCCTTTTGCTGCTGGCGTTCGCGCTGGCGAGCCTCGCGCTGCTCGCCCTCCTCGGAATACAGCGGCAGAAGGATGGTGAAGCAGGCGCCTTTGCCCTTTTCGCCCTCCACGAGCACCTGGCCGTTGTGCCTATCGACGATCTCCTTCACCACCGAAAGGCCGATGCCGAGCCCGCCGCGCTCGCGCGTGCGGCCGGCGTCGGCGCGCCAGAAGCGGCTGAACACCATCTTCGCCTCGTCGGGCGACAACCCGATGCCGGTGTCGCGCACCGCGATGGCGCACATTTCCTCGTGGCTGGAAACGCTCACGGTGATGGTGCCGCCTTCGGGCGTGTAGCGAACGGCGTTGGAGATGAGGTTCGCCGTCGCCTGGCGGATCATGTCGGCATCACCGCGCACGAGCACGCCGCGCTCGACCTCGTAGATAAGCTTCAACCCGGAATCGGTCACGTACGCCTCATGCGTCGAGATGATGCTGCCGATAAGGTCGCCCACGTCGAGCAACTCTTTCTTGATGGGAGTGCTGCGGTTCTCCAGGCGCGAAAGCTTCAGGATGGCGTCCACCAAGCGACTGAGGCGCCGCACTTCGGAATTCACCGTCTCCAGGCGCTCCTGGTTCGGCTCGAACACGCCGTCGACCATCGCCTCGACCGTCGACTGGATGGCCATCAGCGGCGTGCGCAGCTCATGCGCGACGTCGGTGGTCAGGCGGCGCTCAAGCTTGCGATCGCGCTCGATGCTGTCCGCCATCTGGTCGAACGTCATGCCCAAGCGCGATATCTCGTCCTCGCCCTCGATGCCGGTACGCGCCGTGAGGTCGCCTTCCTTGATGGCGCGCGCGGTGGATGCCATCGTATTGATGGGGCGCACCAACGCACGGGCGAACAAAAAGCCGATGCATGACGCCAAGACAATGGCGAGCACAGTGGCGAATACCATCGCCTGATAGGAGTTGTTCGAGAATTCCTCGTCGGCATGCGTCAACAAGGCCTCGCTGCCGTACACCCAGATGCGCACCGACCCGACTGCCGTGCCGCCGTATTCAATGGTGGCGCTGGTGAACTGCTTGCTGGCGCTTGCCGGAGGCGCCAGCGTGCGGTCGCCCGACGACGCCGAGCTAGCAACGACCCCCGCACCGGAAACGCCCGATGAGCTTGACTCCTCGGAATCGTTATTGATGGTGACCGCCGACGAGTCGTAGACCGTCTTGCCGGTGGTGTTGTCGATGACCGCGACGCCAACGCCGCTGTTCAAGCTTTCAGCGTACTTCGCCACGGCCTCCACCTGCGGGTCGTGCAGCGTATGGGAGGTTGCGTACACCTCCTCGATACGCGTCGCCGTGCTTTCGGCGAGCGACTTCATGTTCTCCTGCGTGTAGGTATGGAAATGCTGCTGCCACACGAAGGACAGCACGCCGATGGCGACGAGCGCCGTCATGGCGGCGATGAAGGCGAACGCCGCGGTAACGCGCGTGGTGTAGGTAAGCCCGCTCCACCAGTTGCGGACCGCATCGACGATGCCGCGCCGGCGGCGCGACTCGCTCGGGCGCTCCAGCACCACCGACCCGCTCGCGTCGGGCGACGCCTGCTCGGGCACGCCGGATGAATTCCCCTGTTCAGGATGTTCTTTCGATTGCTCCATAACAACCAGCATCCAATCTATCCATCGAAGGTTCCCGCCTGGAAATACGAAGGCGCGGCCGACCTTCCGTCGACCGCGCCTTCGCGGAAAAGCGAAGTTTCTACTGGCCCTGCTTGGTGGGGTCCTCGAAACGGTAGCCCACGCCATGCACCGTGTGCAGCCACTTCGGGTTGCGCGGGTTGTCGCCGATCTTGGCGCGCAGGTTCTTCACGTGGGAGTCGATGGTACGCTCGTAACCCTCGAAGTCGTAGCCGAGCACCTTCTCCACCAGCTCCATGCGCGAATAGACGCGGCCGGGGTAACGGGAAAGCGTGGTGAGCAGCTTGAACTCGGAAGCCGTGAGGTCGATTTCCTTGCCGGAGACCATGACCTTGTGTCCCGACACGTCGATGGTCAACTCGCCGAACTCGAGCACCTCGCGCTGCGGCTCGGAATCGGCATGCACGCGACGCAGCAGGGCGCGGGAGCGGGCGACCAGCTCACGCGGGCTGAACGGCTTGACCAGGTAGTCGTCGGCGCCGAGCTCCAGGCCGATGATGCGGTCCTCGACCTCGCCCTTGGCCGTCAGCATGATGATCGGCACGTCGGAATTGTCGCGAATGGCGCGGCAGACGCGCTCGCCGGGCACGCGCGGCAGCATGAGATCGAGGATGACCAGGTCGAAGTGATGCTTCGAGAATTCTTCCAAGGCCTCCTGGCCGTCGCCGACCGCGGTGACCCAATAGTCGCGCTCCAGGTACGCCGTCACGGCGTCGCGGATGACCTTCTCGTCCTCGACAAGAAGAATGCGTCGCGTTTCGTTGCTCATGGCTCTGCTCCTTAGATGAGTTGCTGTTCCATGCGGCACGGCCCGAGCGCTTCCCCAAGCATCGCATCGGACCCCATCGTGTTTGCGTTTATTGTAACAAGTGAAGTCAAACAGCCTTGGGGCTGTATTCGAAATGACATAATTACCACCATGGTAACCAGAAGGACAGCATCTGGCGGAGCGTCCCGCCGACCCCCTCATAACACACGCGTGAACAGGCATGTTGCCCAGTCTTCGCACGCGCGGGGCGGCAGCGCGCGCACCTCTCGGCCCACCTCGGGTCCCGTACGGGCGCCCAGGCGCGCAGGAGGGGCCCACGCCGCACCGCGAACCAGTTCGAAGGCGAACAAGGCGTCCCTGCGCACCGCCGCGGCGAAAGGCTCCGCGGGCGGACGGGGGATGCGGCGCGGCAGCCGCGACGCGGGAACCTACGTCGGCACCAGCACCCCGAAGAGCCTCACCGGAACGCCCGGGCTTGGCGGCATCGGGCTAGGCGGGGGCCCGTCTTCCGCAGGCAGGGCCCCGCGCCCCAGCGCGCAGGATGGCGGCCAGACGCTCCTCACCCGCCGGCAGCTGCTTCTCGGGGCCGCCGGCGTCGGCGCGGCAGTGGTCATCGGCGGGGCCGCGGCGGCGGCCGTCTCCAGCCAATCCAACAGCACCCCCGCTATACAGACGCTGCAGGTCCCCACCGGATCGGTCACCGCGGCCACAACGCTGTCCCAGGTGGAAGATGCGTCGCAATGCCTTTCCCAAACCGGCTCATACGACCTCGACTACGGGACGCTCGTGTTCTGCAGCGACGACTCCGTCGCCGCATGCCTGCTTCCGACGGAAAAGGCGAAGCCGCTTGCGCGCATCGGGATGCTGTCGCTGTCGTCGGGCACCTGCACAACCGTCGTCAAGGCGGCGCAAGGGCAAAACGACGGCTTCGAAATCTACGATGTCCGCGCCACGTCGCAGGGGCTTGTTTGGACGGAGGCGAACATCCTCGACGGCGTCTGGCGCATCTACGCAGCCAAGCTCAACAGCGCCGCCGATTCCGTATCAAGCGTCCAGAAGCTTGACGAAGGATCGTGCGGTGAATTCGAAACCCCGGGCATCGCAGCCGTTGGCGGGCACGCGTTTTGGCAGGTCATGTCGCAATATGACGAAAACGCCGCGTCGTCGAGCCAAACGTACGCCCTCAAGCGGGCGGCCTTTGGTTCCGCGGACGCCGAAACCGTCTTCGAAGGTACGGGGCGCGCTGCCTGCGCCCCGTACGCCACCGAAAACGGGGTCGTCATCGCGCCGAGAAATCCGCAGTCCACCTTGTATTACCAGCTCACGTCCATCAACGAAGACGGCAGCTGCGCGGAAGCCCTCACCCTGCCCTCGTCCATGAAACCGCTCGAGGCGGCGTACGGGAAAAGCGGTTTCGCCTTCGCCTTCGACGCAACCTACAGCACGGGGGGCGGCATCGCAAACCTCGGCACCTACACGCCCGCAAGCAAACCGTCCGGGCAAGGCGCCGACGCCTATTCAAACGCAAAGTGGGTCCGCTTCGACCGCACGCCCACCTGCGCGCCGGCGTGGTGCGGCAATTACCTGATGGTGAAATCTACGAAAGCCGTTTGCGGCGTCGATGCCGCAGGCGGGCGCTATTTCGTGCTCGACGTGGAAAACGGCGCGGACGACTACGGCGAGTGGATCGCCTCGACCGGATCACGCAACACTTTCGTCACGTTCACGAACATCAACTACACGCCCGTCGGCGGCGACGCGGTGAAATGCTGCCGCGTGAAAGTCTGGAAAACCAACTAGCGGCCGGTCCTGACGCCCCCCAAGCAACAAAAAGCGCCCCGCAGCCCATTCACGGGCAGCGGGGCGCAACCATTTCCAAAGCCGGGGGCTTCGGGCCTAGAACTGCAAGCCCTCCAGGCGCTTGAACACCTCGTCCTTGCGCGTCAGGAAGTCCCACGGGTCGAAGATCTCGTCGAGCGTGGCGGCGGTGAGGTTCGCCTCAGGGTCGGCCTCCAGGCGCTCGCGATACGTGGGGCCGTCGACGGCGTTCTGGATATCCTCCCACACCGCCATGGCGTTGCGCTGCACGATGACGTAGGCCTCTTCGCGCGTGATGCCCGTGTTCACCAGGGCCAGCAGCACCTTGCTGGAGAAGATGAGGCCCTTCGTGCGCCACATGTTGTGCTCCATCTTGGCCGGATAGGTCTGCAGGCCGTCGAGCATCCACTGCATCTTGCCGAACATGTAGTCAAGCGCGGTGAAGCTGTCGGCCAGCGCCACGCGCTCGGTACCCGAATGGCTGATGTCGCGCTCGTACCACAGCGCCACGTTGTCGAGCGCCACCTGCGCGTTCGCCTTCACGCAACGTGCCAGGCCGCACACGCGCTCGGCCGTGATGGGGTTGCGCTTGTGCGGCATGGCCGACGAGCCCTTCTGCCCCTTCTTGAACGGCTCCTCAGCCTCGATGACGTCGGACTGCTGCAGCAGGCGCACCTGCATGGCGATGGACTCCAGCGTGGCGGCGGCGCAAGCCAGCGCGCACATGACCTGGGCATGGCGGTCGCGCGCGAGCACCTGCGTGGACAGCGGGTCGGGGGTGAG
>CAVBAM010000056.1:0-7319 GCA_963593315.1 Candidatus Methanomethylophilaceae archaeon
CAGCGACCGCTACGCGGGGCGGCGTCGGCGGGCGCTATGCAAGATGGCGTCGGCGGGCGCGGGGGCAATTGCCGACAGCGCCCCGTCTACAGGTCGAGCAGGCCGCTCGGAACGTCGACGTGGATGCAGCGCGCTTCCTCGTCCACGCCCATCAGAAACTCGTCCACCACGGGAATGAGAACGGTGGTGCCGTCTTCGCGGGCGACCTCCAGAAGGTGCTGGCCGGGCATTTCGTTGATGGCGACCGCGGCGCCCAAATAACCGGCGGACTCGTCAACCACCGAAAAGCCCTCGATGCCGCCCTCTTGCAGCTCCAGCACGTCGTCGGGCAGGTCCTCGCGACGCGCAAGGCAGAAGCAGCCCACCAGCTGCTCGGCGGCGTCGACGTCGCGCACCGTGTCGAAGGCGACCACGAAGCCGCCCTTGGGATCTTCGCGCAGCTCGGTGACCGTGCCCTCGCGCGGCACGTCCAATTGCGGGGGCACGAAGGCCACGTGCAGCCCCTCTTCAAGCAAGAAGGGAAGACCCGCCACGCTATGCGCGACGAGCCCTCCCTTCAAATGCTTAGCTTTCGTGAATTCCGCGATGCGGACCCAAGCGCTCATTTAATCGAGCAACTCCACGTCGACGTGCTTGTTCGGGTTCGATGCGGCCGCGCGCGCCAGCGTGCGGATGGCCTTGATGACGCGACCCTGACGGCCGATCACCTTGCCGGCATCTTCCTCGTTCACACGAACCTCGACGAGAATGGATCCCTCTTCGGTCTCACGCGCATCGATGACCAAGTCGTCCTCGAAGTCGATGAGGGGACGGATCACGGACTCGACGAGCCCGGCGATTTCCTCGGTCTGGGTTGCCATAGCGATTACGCCTGCTCGCGGCACTTCTTGAGGAGCGCGGCAACCGTGTCGGTGGGCTGAGCGCCGTTGGCGATCCACTGGTCGGCCTTCTCGAGGTCGATCTTGATCATCTTGGGATCGGTCAGCGGGTTGTAACGGCCGATGTCGTCGATGAACTTGCCGTCGCGGGGGCAACGGGAATCGGCAACGACGATGCGGTAGTACGGACGCTTCTTGGCGCCATGGCGGGCCAGGCGAATCTTAACCATGTAAACGAGCTCCTTCTTGCTTCCAACTCTTAACGGTGCGGCTCGCACATGCGCACCGCAAAACAGCAGTTATTCATAATAAGGCGGCAAGCGCAACTTGACAAGGGTTTTCCTGCGGCATCATCGGCTGTCCACAGGTAATGCTTGACGGGTAATGCTTGACAAGCTGGCGTTAGTACACCATGCCCATCGCCTCGCGCACTTCGGCCAGCGTGGCGTTGGCGATCTCGTTCGCGCGGCGATTGCCCTCGTGCAGGATTTCCTTGACGGCATCCATGTCCTGCGCAAGCTCGGCGCGGCGAGCGCGGATGGGCTCGAGGTAGCCGTTGACCGCCTCGGTGACGTACTTCTTCAGCTGGCCGGAACCGCCGTTGCCGATTTCCTCGGCGATTTCCACCTCGTCGCGGCCCGTGCACAGCGCAGCCGTGGTGATAAGCGCCGACACGCCGGGGCGGCTGTCGGGATCGAAGGTGATGAAGCGCTCAGAGTCGGTCTGCGACTTCTTGATGAGCTTGGCGGTTTCCTCGGCAGTGGCGGAAAGCGAGATGGCGTTGCCGTAGCTCTTCGACATCTTGCGGCCGTCGAGGCCGGGGATGAGCACGGCGTCGGTGAGCAGGCCGTCGGGCTCGGGGAACACGTGGCCGTAGCGCTCGTTGAAGCGGCGGGCGATCTGGCGCGTCTGCTCGATGTGGGGCAGCTGGTCCTTGCCGACCGGCACGATGTTGCCCTTGCAGAACAGGATGTCGCAGGCCTGATGCACCGGGTAGGTGAGCAGAAGGCCCGTGAGCGCGTGGCCGGAAGCTTCCTGCTCGGACTTCACCGTGGGGTTGCGTTCAAGCTCGGCTTCGGTGACCAGCGACAGGAACGGCAGCATCAGCTGGTTGAGCGCGGGGACGGCCGAGTGCGTGAAGATGATCGTCTTTTCCGGGTCGATGCCGCAGGCCAGGTAATCGAGCACCATGTTGTAGACGTTGTCCTGGATGTTGGCCGTGGTGTCGCGGTCGGTGATGACCTGGTAGTCGGCGATGACGATGCGCGTGGTGATGCCGAGGTTCTGCAGCGCGACGCGTTCGCGGATGGTGCCGAAGTAGTGGCCCAGGTGCAGACGGCCCGTGGGGCGGTCGCCCGTCAGCATGCAATAGTTCCCGGGGTTTACCTGCAAGTCCGCGCGGATCGCGTCGCTGCGCTTCTTGCTGGCCTCAAAGCTGTCGCCGCTCATAATGCCTCGCTTTTCGTTTCGTCAGTCGGCTGTTTTGAATCGAGTGCCCACCAGTATAACGGTTTTGAGCGCCAGCGCCCGCTACATCAAGTTGAAGGGCACCGTGCCGATGGCCGTCTCCCCATCAGATTCGTACACAGTCAGCTGGATGGCGGTAGCTTGGCGTGCCCTGTTCGCGATCTCGTACATCGTGGATTCGGGAACCGTAACGTTTGGCAACGCGCTTGGCTCCAGGACCTCAGTTTCGGAAACGTCGCTGGCTACAGCAGCAAGTGTTACCCCATCGGGTGCCTCCACGATGCCCTGCTCCTCCAAATCCGCAAGAGCGGTCAGCAGCGACGGGTTCGCCGAAACGCTCGCGGCAAGCGACGCGGACATCTCGTTGCAAGCATTCGTTTCCGCCTCGGTCATCTTTTCCGCTATCTTCGAGTCGCTCAGATACGCAAGTGCCCCCTGCTCAGAAAGCGCCTCGACCCCCAAGACTTCCCCGCTGGCCGGTTCTTCTGTTTTGCTACGGTGTAGTCGACTCTTTCGTCGGTACGCACTTTTTCGCATTTGCCGGGGTTGGCGCGTCATCCCTTGGCTTTTCGATTCCGTTCACCATCGCCTTTGACCGACCTTGGTGGATTCCCGAGGTCAATGCAGGGATTTTTATTGCCGCGATTGTCGTTCTCGCTATCTCGTATGTCTTCGAGTTTGGGTGCGAACTACAAGAGGAATCGGAAGCATTTTTATGAGATGGGCGGTTGAAGTATCGTGCCTGTAGTCGTTCGACTCGATGTCATGCTGGCAAAACGGAAAATGAGCTCGCAGGAATTGGCGGAGAGGATCGGCATCACGCCGGTTATGCTGTCGCGCATCAAGACGGGGAAAATCAAAGGCATTCGATTCTCGACGCTCGAAAGCATTTGCCATGTTCTCGACTGCACGCCGGGGGATCTTCTCGAAGTGGTTGATGACGAGTAAGAGGGACGTGCGATAGCGCATTGGATCGCCCAGAGCCCACGCCTCTTCCGACCGTTGTTGCTGCGCGCAATACACGTTAGCGGTTTATGGGAGCTTTATGGCCCGGCTCGATTCAACGGTTCTTTTGGCGGGTAAACGGCGTGGCCGGGAAAAACTACCGCGATGTGCGTAGGGTTACGGCGACCGAGCAGATATAGGCCGATCGGAGAAATTCTGACCTGGGAAAACGCCGCCCTCTTGGACCGGCTACTTCGCCGCTGCCGGAAAACCTACGCATTTGACGCATAAAATTTCAGACCAGGGCGCAAAATCCGACGAAAAGGTGCTTGCGGCGCTGAGGGTTTTGGCGAAATGAGCGGGCGTCCGGGTCGATGCTCCGGCTGCGCCGGAGTGCGCGCTCTTGCGAACGCGCCTACGTCCAAACCCATGGGCTCTTGCGCACACGTCTGCGGGTTTTAGCAGAAAATCAATCTTGACCTGCGATTTTTTGTAGGGTCGTTCGCAAGAGCGACCTCGCGCCGCGAAGCGGCGCCTATCGAAAAAGGGGCTGCCCGCGATAAGGTTTCGTCGATCGCAAGATCGACCATTAATAGAGAGGCCGAAGGCCGACACATATTTCAAGGCGGAACGCGGAACGATAGGGCCGTAGGCTGTACCGGGGCGCAGCAGGGCTTGCTGGTCGGCGAAGACTACGGCTTCGCCGGAGTGCGCTCGCGCTGATCCCATTTCATCGCTCTCCTATCATGCTATACTGCTAGCAACTTGAGAGGAGGCTGCTATGAGTTGCACAATGACGCAGTTGAACACGCGAATTCCGGTTGATTTGAAGGAACAAGGCGACCGCGCGCTCGAACGAGCCGGCTATACGCCGTCGCAGGCGGTGCGCGCGCTATGGGAATTCGCCGTCCGCCATGCGCATGAGCCCGGCGCGGTGCATGCGATGTTGGAAGAGGAAAAGACGGACGGAACTAACGACGACGCTCAAGGCCGCCTACAGTCGTTCGAAGAGGGCCTGAACATTGTGGAAAACGCGTACGAGAAGCTTGGGATAGAATCGAGCGAGGACTACGATTTTCAACACCTCGACTACAAGGAGCTTCGCAACCTATATTACGAAGAACGTCTTGAGCAGGGAGAATAAATCATGGCGGACCTTTCGCTTATGCTCGACACGAATTGCTGGCTGGATTATTACATCCCCAATCGCCCAAGAGGTGCGCAAACACGCGAGCTTATCCGCTACGCATTCGTCCATGACATCAAGCTGCTCTACCCCGCCGCAATTGCGAAAGACGTGTATTACCTCATAGACCTGGAAACGAAGCGGTTCATCCGCAGCGCGCAGGGCAAACTGACGCAAAATGCGGCTGCCCTGGCAAGCGAGGCGGCCTGGAGCGCGGTCAACCATATGCGCGAAAACGCGTTTGCGGCGAGCATCGGGCAGGCCGATGTGTGGTATGCCGCGAAGCTGCGAAGCGTACACGATGACTTCGAGGACAACCTGGTGCTCGCAGCTGCCGAGCGAGTGAGGGCAACGTACCTGGTCACCAGCGACGAGCAGCTGCTGAGGCACGCCACCGTGGCAGCGCTCACGCCCGAAAAGGCGCTTGCAGCGCTGAAGGTTTCGATGGAGTGAGCGGGCGGTCCGGGTCGATGCTCCGGCTTCGCCGGAGTGCGCGCTCTTGCGAACGCGCCTACGGATTTTGGCAGAAAGTCAGTATTGACCAGCGGTTTTCGTCGATTGCGAGATCGACTGTTAATTAGGAGGCCGAAGGCCGACACATTTTTCAAGGCGGAGCGCGGGCCGTCTTGCCGGCGGCCCCTTTACGACAGGTACTTCTCGAAGAGGTCGTCGAGCATTTCCTTTTCGAAGGGCTTGGAGATGTGCCCGTTCATGCCTGCGGCCAGCGAGCGCGCCTTGTCCTCGTCGAAGGCGTTCGCGCTCACGGCGATGATGGGCAGCGTGTCGGTGTCGGGGCGCCCGAGCGCACGGATGGCCTGCGCGGCATCCAGGCCGTCCATGATGGGCATCTGGATGTCCATCAGCACCAGGTCGTAGTAGCCCGGCTCGGACGTGCGCACCATCTCGACGCCGGCGGCGCCGTTCTCGGCTTCCTCGACGGCGATGCCGCGGCCCTTAAGAATGGCGGCCACGATCTCGCGGTTCAGGTCGTTGTCCTCCACGATGAGCGCGGTCTTGCTGTCGCTTGTCGCGGCAAAGGGCGAAAGGTCGAGCATCGCGTCGCCCGTCACGGGGACCACTTCCCCGACCGCCGAGCTCAGCGTCTCGTACAAATCGCTCATGAACAGGGGCTTCGCCAAGAACGCGGTCACGCCGGCGGCGCGCGCCTCGGCCTCGATCTCGGTCCAATCGTAAGCGGTCAGAATAATGATGGGCGTGTCGTTGCCGATTTCCGCGCGGATGCGGCGCACGACCTCCACGCCGTTCATGTCGGGCATCAGCCAGTCGATGACGAACGCGCGGTACGGGCGCCCGCCTTCGTACGCATACTTCGCCTTGTAAACGGCCTCGGTTCCCGACATCGTCCATTCCGGGTTCATGCCGATGGCCTCCAGCATGCGGCACACGCTGACGCAGGCGTCCATGCTGTCGTCGGCAACCAGCGCGCGGAAGCCGCTGAGCTGCTCGATGGCGATGCTGCGATGCGGGGTTTCGCCGCAGGTTTTGAAATCCAGCGACACGGTGATTTCCGTGCCGACATCCGGATCGCTTTCCACGACGATCTTGCCGCCCATCATGTCCACGATGTTCTTCGTGATGGCCATCCCTAGGCCGGTGCCGGGGATGCCGCTGACGGTGCTGGTGCGCTCGCGGGCGAACGGTTCGAAAATGTGCTCGATGAAGTCCTTCGACATGCCGATGCCCGTGTCGGAGATGATGAAGTCGAACGACGCCCAGCCGGGGCGTTCGGGCGTGGGATGCTGCACAATCTTGATGCCGACCGTGCCGCCGGGCTGGGTGAACTTCACCGCGTTGCTCATGCAGTTGATGAGGATCTGGTTGAGGCGCAGCTTGTCGCAGACGACGTTCTCGTCCACCACGTCGACAGTGTCGATGAGGAACTTCAGACGCTTGGAATGCACGTCGGCCTGCAGGATGTTGCGCAGGTCGTGCATGATGGTGGGCAGGTGGTTGGGCTTTTCCTCGATGGAAACGCGGCCCGACTCGATGCGGCTCATGTCCAGCACGTCGTTGATGAGCGACAGCAGATGGTTCGACGAGGTCATGATCTTCTTGAGGTAGTCCTCCAGAAGATGCGGGTCGTCGGTATGCGCGGCGGCCAGCGACGTGAAGCCGATGATGGCGTTCATGGGCGTGCGGATGTCGTGGCTCATGTTGGACAGGAACGTGGTCTTCGCGCGGTTGGCGTTTTCCGCCACGTGCAGCGCGGTTTCCATCTCGTTGGATTGCGTGCGGTCGATCACGTAGGACAGCGCCAGCAGATCGCCGCTGGCGTCGTCGCGGTACATGGTGATGTGCTGCTCGGCCAGCATGGGCGTGCCCGGCGCGCTTTTCACCCAGTAGCGGTGCGACAGGTGGGAATTGCCCTGCGCGAAGGCCCGCTCAAGCGCGGCGCGCTCGAAAAACGCCAGGTATTCGCGCTTGTGCTCGTCGGTCGTCATGTCGGACCAGCAGTCGATGAAGCGGTCGTAGGACACGTCCTCGGGAAGCCCCAGGCATTCGTTGACGCTGTATTCGACGTCGCCGATCTTCTGCATGACCACGCCCGGGATGACGTTTCCCGTGATATTGATGTTGAAGAACGCGCCGGCGCTGTCGAGCAACGCCTGCTCCAAGATATCGATTCGGGTACGGTACGTCTCGATCTGCTGATCGGTTTGGCTGGCTGCCATCGTCGCGTGCCTTTCTGCTGCATGCGCCCTTCGCGCGTCTGATTGGGTGCGCGGGCAGGCCTATCAGCCGAAAACGCGCGGGCGCGATTGTATCATTGCAGGTCAGGGTTTACGTGCAGCTTACATAGTTTCAACAATGGCGAGGCGGGC
>CAVBAM010000057.1:0-7292 GCA_963593315.1 Candidatus Methanomethylophilaceae archaeon
GGCCGACCAGGACGACACCGGGCGCGCCGAGCGCTTCGATGCGATCACGGCGCGCTTGCGTTCGTTCTTTGCCGAAGCGGGGGAGGCCGCGCTCGCCTCGGGCGGCGGCAACGTGCTTGTGGTGACGCATAGCTTCGTGGTGCGCTCGATTATGTATCTGCTCGACCCGTCGCGCGTGAACGATCCATTGCGCATCTGCAACGCGAGCGTGACGCAGGTCGTCTACGATGGGGAGACCTTCACGCTGGGGGAGACGGCTTCTACGCGCTGGCTCGGCGAGACGCCCAAGGAAGCCAACGCCATCCCCTTCGGCTTCAAGGCTTAATAACGCTTTGAAAATCTCCTGCAACGAAAAAGGGACCGAGCTCGAAACGAGCTCGGTCCCTTTTGGTGCTTGCGGCTAGCAGTTCCAAGGGCTACTTGGAGAACCTGCTGTAATCGTAACCGCCCTTGCCCGGCTTGCCCTTGCCCTTGCCCGGCTTGCCGGCGGCGTTGTTCTTGCGGTCCTTCTTGCGCATGCGAGACTGCGCGTTCTTAGCGTTGCGCATGGCGCGGAATTCCTCGTCGGAAAGCCACTCGCCGTTCTTCCCGGCGCCGCGGCGCGTGCCGTTGCCCCCGCGATGGTCGTTGCGGTCGAAGCGGCGATCCCCACGATGCCCGTCGCGATTGCCACGGCCCGGACGGTCGTCACGCCCGCCGCGTCGCTCGTCGCGCGCACCGCGGCGCCCACCGGAGCGGTCGTCGTTGCGACGATTGCCCGAGCTGGGACGACGGCCTTCGCGCTCGGCACGCTCGAAGCGTCGCTCGCCGGCACGACGCGCGCCCGCAGGCTTGTTGCGCTTGCCACCCGCGCCGCCGCGCTTGGGCTTCTCCAGGATGGAGGGGTCGGTCTCGTAGTTTTCGATGGTGGTGAAGGGGATGTCCTTGCCGATGAGCTTTTCAATCTCGCGCAGAGTCTTCACCGTTTCACGCGTCACGAATGAGATGGCGAAGCCTTCCTCGCCGGCGCGGCCCGTGCGCCCGATGCGGTGCACGTAGTCCTCGGCCATGTCGGGCAGGTCGAAGTTGATGACGTAGTTCACTTCCGGCACGTCGATGCCTCGGGCGAGCACGTCGGTGGCCACCAGGATGTCGGTCTTGCCGCGACGGAAGTTCTCGAGCGCGCGGCGGCGGCGACCCTGGGTTTTGTCCGAATGGATGGATTCGGCATGGTAGCCGGCCGCTTCGAGCAGCTCGGCGCACTCCTCGGTGCGGTTCTTCGTGCGCGCGAACACGATGACGCGCTCATGGCCCTTCGCTTCGAGTACCGCTTCGAGCAGCTCCTGCTTCATGCGGTTGGCGATGGGCATGATGAACTGCTCGACGGTGGCCGCGGTCTCGCCGTTGCGGGCGATTTCGACGATGGCCGGGTCTTTCAGCAAATTGCCGAGGTTCTTCTGGATGGAGCTGTCGATGGTGGCGCTGAACAGCAGCGTTTGGCGCTCTTCGGGCGTCTTCTCGACGATTTTGGTGACGTCGGGCAGAAAGCCCATGTCAAGCATGCGGTCGGCCTCGTCGAGCACCAGCACCTTCACCTCGGACAGGTCGACCACGCCGCGGTCCATGAGGTCGTTCAGACGCCCGGGCGTGGCGATGAGCACGTCGGTACCGCCGCGCAGTTCGCGGATCTGCGGGCCGTAGGGGGTGCCGCCGTAGACGGTGGTCACGAAGTGGCCGGTCTTGCGGGCGATTTGCATGCAGGTACGGCTGATCTGCTGCGCAAGTTCGCGCGTCGGGCTGACGACGCAGACGCGCGGGGCGCGCCCGCGGCCCTTGACGCGAGGCAGGGTGGACAGCGTCGGCAGCAGGAAGGCGGCCGTTTTGCCGGTGCCGGTGGAGGCTGCGGCGATGACGTCGCGGCCTTCGAGGATCAGCGGGATGGACTGCTCCTGCACGGGAGTAGCATCGTCGTAGCCCAAACGCTCGACGGCGGCCAGCGCGGCCTCGGACAGTCCCAATTCGGAAAACGCGGTCATGAAAATCCGTTCTCTTCGCGGTTTGAGCGCGCAGTGCGCAAGGCACCAAGCAGGGGTGCTGCGGCGGTCAAGCGCTCAACCTGTTTCCAATACTCGCACCCGCCCCAGGCGGCGTGCTTTGCGCTTGACGCGAGCCGCTTTCTGCAACATTCGCGGCCCGGACGCCGTATGCGTGCGTTTCCGGTTGATTGGTTCGCGAAAAGAACGAGAAAGAATTTCGTGTGAAGCAACCTTTTCAGTATGGCGATTATTCTTCCGCGGCGCAAACGAAGTCTGCCTATTCCGGACGAAATACGCAAAGTGCGCATACGTTATGAAAGGTAGAGAACGGTTCGTGTGCGGTCGAATCACAAAATAGCGCGGTCGTTTCACAAATCCATGCAGTTCGCCGTGCGTACGCCAATTGTTCTGGCTGAGCCGTGGAATTGGCTCGATAAAGAAGACGGAACTTGCATCGTCTGGTATCGTGTACGAGGTTTATGCACTATGTTGCCGCAATGTTACCAAATCAACGCGACGGCATTCTGCATAGGTACATACATACGAACTGAAAACTGGGGGGAGCCTCAACGTGCCCTCCCAAACGACGAGGAAGACGACGGTTTATGGCATCCAACAACGAATTCGGCGGGGGGAATCGCCAGGGTTCGCACGCTCAAGGGCAGGGGTTCGTTCCCGCTGCCGGCAGCTACGCCAACAACGACCTGGTTCGCGTTCGCAAGAAGCGCAAGCGCCATACCGCGCTCAAGCGCGTGCTGCTCGGTGTGCTTATCGCTATCGTGGTCGTCGCGGCGGGAACGGCCGGCTATGCCGCTTGGTACATGAACAGCCTCTCGGGCAACATCGCGATGGACTCGCAGGAACAGCAGCAGCTCAATGAGGTGCTCACGCCCGTCGAAGACAATAAGGTGCAGCCTTATTACGTATTGCTCGTCGGTTCGGATAACTGGGAAACCTACGGGGAGCGCTCCGATGCGCTCGTGCTCGTGCGAGTCGATCAGGCGAATCATCAAATCACGATGGTTTCAGTACCTCGCGACACCCCGTATATGCTTGACGGCCAGAAGGTGAAGATCAACCAGGCCTTCGCCGAGAAGGGTGCGACTGGCGCCGTCGAAGCGGTTGAGCAAGTCACCGGCGTGAAAATCGCCCACTACGCCGAAATCGAATTTGCCGGCCTGGCCGACTTCGTGGACACGGTTGGCGGCATTTACGTCAACGTCCCCTACACCATCGACTATCAGGTATATACGCAGGACCAGGACGTGGTCCACATCGACGCCGGCCAGCAGCGCCTCGACGGCGAGCAGTGCGTGGCGCTGGCCCGTATGCGCACCGCCTATGGAGACGACCAGGACGCTAAGCGCCAGGCGAATGTTCGCGCCATGACGGAGGCGCTGATGAAAACTGTTTTGAAATCGTCTCCCGCCGCCATTCCCGGCCTGGTGCAGGAATTGTCGAAGTGCTTCTCCACCAGCATGGATTTGAACGACATCGTATCTCTCGCGACCGACTTTTCCAGCGCGGGGAATGTGACGTTCTATACGTGCACGGGTCCGTACAAGGGTGATATCGACGAAGCTACGGGTATGTGGCTTTGCTACGACGACCCGCAAGGCTGGGCAACGCTGATGGCGGCCGTCGACAAGGGAGAGAATCCCGAGAATGCCGCGACCACGGTGAATGGCAAATAGCTTTAGGGATCTTTTACAGGGATAAGAAACGGCAAGGCAGAGAAAGGTACATGGATGACGCTTCTTGAATTGATGAAGCTGCTGCGCAAGCACTTGAAGCTCGTAATCGTGCTTCCCGTGGTGTGTGCGCTCGTTGCAGCGGTGGTGAGCTGGGGCTTTTTGGCCGATCAGTACACCGCCACGGTTTCGGCCTACGTGCTGCAGAAGTCGGATCAGGCAACCGGTTCCACCAATTACTCCGACCTGAGCGCAAGCCAGATGGTGGCCAACGACGTCGCCGAGCTCGCTCAGACCGAGGACGTGAAGGACAAGACGGCCGAGGCGCTGCGCATCGACTCTTTGAAGAACGTGAAGGTCTCCGTGACCTCGTCCACCACCACGCGCGTCATCCAGCTTTCCGTGACCACGACCGACGCCGACTCCGCCGCCGTCATCGCCAACAAGTACGTCGAGACCATTTCCGACATCGCGCAGTCCAAGATGGGCCTGCAGGGCGTCAACACCATCGACTCCGCGAAGACCCCGACCGCCCCGTCTGGCCCGAATCGTCCGCTGTACGTGGCCGTCGCGCTGCTGGCGGGCCTGTTTTTGGCTATCGCCATCGTTGTGGTGATGGACATGATCAACACGCGCGTGCGTACCGCCGAAGAGGCTGAAGAGCTGCTGGGCGTGCCGGTTATCGGCCGCATTCCCAAGATCAAGGGCGAAGGAAGGAACTAGCCATGGCCAAGAAGAAAAAGCAGTCCTCCAATCGCCTTGAGGTGCAGAACGCGGCGAAGACGCTGTATGCGAACATCCGCTTCATGTCGCCTGACGATCCCATTCGCTCTCTGGTGATTACCTCCACTGTCCCGAATGAGGGCAAATCCACGGTGTCCATCGAACTTGCGCGCGCCATCGCCACCTCTGGCAAGCGTGTGCTGCTGGTCGAGGCCGACATGCGTCGCCGCACGCTCGCCGATGCGCTGAATCTGCGACCCCGCGTGGGTCTGTACGCGGTGCTCACCGAGGATGCGCAGCTGAAGGACGCTATCGTCGAGACGGCTGTCCCCAACATGTACTTCCTGGATGTGGAGCCGAGCATCCCCAACCCGGCCGATATCCTTTCCTCCAAGCGTTACCGTAAGCTTGCGACGACGCTCGAGCAGGACTTCGATTACGTCATCTTCGACACGCCGCCGGTCGGCACGTTTGTCGATGCGGCCATCCTGTCCACTATCGTGGACGGTACCGTGCTGGTCGTGCGCTCCAACGTTCCCCATCGGGCTGAACTGCTGCATGCCTACGACCAGCTGCAGAAGGCCGAGGCGAATATCATCGGCATCTGCGCCACGTTCTGCGAGAGCTCCTCTTCGGAATACTACTACGCGTACTACACCAAGGACGGCAAGCGTGCCAGCGCCGACGAAGTCGAGGCGGCTCACGATCAGCAGCAGGCCGAGATGCAGGTGAAGGACCTTCCCGATCGCACGGGCAGCTTCGAGCCCATCCGCGACAAGAAGCCTGGTCCTCATTCGCATCGTCGTCCCTCTCGTCCCTCGACGCCCACGCCTTCCGGTCGCCGTCCGTCCGGCGGTCCGAATGACCGTGCGGGCAACTCTCGTCGTTAAGGATTACCGTGCGCGACATCCATTGCCACATCCTGCCGGGCGTCGACGACGGCGCGCGTAACCTGGACGAATCGCTGGCCATGCTGGAAGCTGCTAAGAAGGCGGGCGTTACTTCTATTGTGTGCACGCCGCATTGTCGCGATCCGTACTTCGACTACGACGCCATGTGGGATGCTTACGATTTGCTCGTCGCCAATGCCGATGGGTTCCCCATCACCATGGGGTTTGAGGTCAACCACACCAAGCTCATGGACTTGGGCATGGAATGGATTGATTACCTGCACTTTGACGGGTCGAATGAGTTTCTGTTGGAGCTGTCCAACGGCGCTCGCAAGCCGCAGTTTGACGAGTATGAGCGCACCATTTACGAGTTGCAGTCGCGCGGGTATCAGGTCATCATTGCGCACCCGGAACGCTATCGCGGCATTCAGGAAGATGTCGAGATTGCGCGCCGGCTCGTGCGCAAGGGTTGCAAGTTGCAGGCTTCGGCGGACTTCATCGCAGGTGGACGCTTCGGTGCCGAGAAGAAGCCGGCGAAGAAGCTGTTCGAGGAAAACCTTTACACCTACATTGCCAGCGACGCGCACAATGTGGAGCACTACACCTACCTTGCGCAGGCGCGCAAGGAGTTCCGCACCCGCGGTTCGCACGCGCGGGTTTAGCAGCAGGTTGTAAGAGTGCTTCTGCAGGGCGGGCCTTTATGGCTCGCCTTGCTTTGTGTTTGGGCGGGAGTCCTCCCTAGCGCGGTGGCGGCGCTTCTGCCGCCTGCTACAATTGCAAGCAACGTACGTTTAGATTCGAAAGGCCCCCTATGGCTGATTACATTGAAGGAAAGCGCCCGATCATCGAGGCGTTCCGCACCGGCGTTCCCATGCGTCGCATTCTTATGGGTGACTTCATGAAGCGCGACCCCATGGTCGAGGATATCCTGCGCAAGGCGAAGCGCAACGGCGTGAAGGTCATCCAGGTCCCCAAGAAGGAGCTTGACGAGAAGTCTGCGCGCGGCAGCCATCAGGGCGTCATGGCGGAAGCCGCGCCGTTCGGCTACGTCGGCATCGGGGAGGTCGTCAACGCGTCCAACGAATATGCCGAGGCGCATGACGGCCGCGCCATGGTGGTTATTTGCGATCACTTGACCGATGCGGGCAACCTCGGCGCTATCAGCCGCAGCTGCGAGGCGGTGGGGGCCACGGGTCTTATCATTCCCAACAAGCGCAGCGCGCGCGTGGAGGCGTCCACGTACAAGAGCTCGGCCGGCGCCATCACGCACGTGCCGGTGGCGCAGGTGTCCAACATCGTGCAGGCCATCCATCGCCTGCAGGAAGAGGGCTTCTGGGTATGTGCGGCTACCGAGCACACCAACGACGTCATTTGGAAGGCGAACCTGAAGGGCAAGATCGCGCTGGTGCTGGGCAACGAGCATGACGGCGTGTCGCGCCTGGTTCTGGAGCATTGCGACTTCCATGCGAAACTGCCGCTCGAAGGTGAGGTCGCAAGCCTGAACGTCGCGCAGGCGGCGACGGCATGCATGTACGAGTGGCTCCGTCAGAACATCGCGGAGTAGGAAGAAGTAAACGGATGGAGTGCTCGCGTGCGGCCGAGTTTGCACGCAAGCGCAGTGGCGCACGAAGCCGCATTGGAGAAAGGGGTGTGCATGGCGAAGCAACGCAAGAAGATGCTGCTGGTAGACGGCTATAACGTGCTGCGTTCCGGCAATCGATATCGTGATGCCTTCCTGCACCCCGATTACACTGACGACGCCTTCAACGCCGCGCGTGAGCGCCTGATCAACGATGTGGTCAGCTACGCCGGGCGCGACTACAAGGCCGTTATCGTCTTCGACGGCGCCGACAACCAGTATTCCACCGGCGAAGTGCAGAGCATCGGCGGGGTGCGCATCATGTTCAGCCCGGCGGGTCAGTCGGCCGACAAGGTGATCGAGAAGCTGGCGCACGACGCGCGCTTGCGCCAGG
>CAVBAM010000058.1:0-7282 GCA_963593315.1 Candidatus Methanomethylophilaceae archaeon
GTTGGTGAATCGGCAGAAGGCGGCGCAGGCGGCATACGATTCGCTTCGTGCAAAGGGCGTTGCGGGCCTTAAGGTGTCGGACGAGAATGCTTTGAGCATTGACGAGGACCAGCTGCAAAAGGTTCGCGATGCGTACGGTGCGTCCATGCGTGCCCGAAATGAGATACTTGAGGCGAAGGGACGCCTTGCCAGCATTTCCCAGCAAAAGAAGGCTCTTGTCGATAAGAGGGGATCGCTTCCGACCAAAGACGAGGCTGCAGCCCGTCAGGCCGATCTTGCCGAGCTTTCGCATAAGCAGGATGTCGTTCGTCTGGCTACGCCTGCTGCCCCTGATGGGTTCGAGGCGATTGCCGCCGCCGTCTCCGCCGACGGCGAGTTGCTTGCGCGGGTTGATGGCGTCGTGGGAGATTGGCCTTCGGCTTCGAAGTCCATTTCGCTTCTTGAAGATGCCCGCCGCCGAGGCGAGGGCGCGAAAGGCGACGGCGCGAAGCAGGTTGCCGAGGCTGCGGAACTTCGCAAGGCCGCTGACAAGGCGCGCGAGGAAGCTGATGGGGCCCAGGAATCGATTCGCCGATGCGACGGCGCGCTTGAAGTGCTAGAGGAAGCAGACAAAGCGAGGCAGGCTGTAGTAGCTGAGATTTCGGGCCTTCAGTCCCAAATTGCTTTGATGCGGGAAGCGGCGGGGATTTCCGGTACGGAATCCCTGGTAGGCAACGAGGCCCCCGGCATAGAGGGCGACGCACCTTCCGTGACGGAAGCCTGCGCTCAATTAGAGGCTGCGGCGCAAACCTGCCGTGCATGCGAAAATGACTTGATCAAGGCGCGGGAGAGCGCGTCGCGGGAAGAGCGCGCGCTTTCCGAGCTGAACACGGAAAAGCTTGCCGCCGAAACGAAAGCCGCGGCAGCCGCAGGGGCCTCTCTTGCCGCCGATCAGGAGCTCGAGAACGCCCAAGCTGCGTATCGCGAGGCCGAGAAAGCTAGCGCGGAGCGCCGCCAGCAGGCGGAAGCTCTTTCCAAGGCCAGCTTGGAAGCCGCTAGAAAAGCCAAGTCGAATGGCACGAAATTGGTGGCCGCCGGCGCTGCCTTGCTCGTTGCCGCCGTTGTTTGCTTTGCCGTCATGGGGTCGGGCGGCATGCTTGTTGGGGCGGGTGTCGGAATTGTCGGCGCGGCGCTGCTTATTGGCGGCGCGGTGCTGATGTCCAGTGCCGGCAAAGCTAGTGGAACTGGCAGCTCGGAGGGGAGCTCGCAGGAGGAGCAGGAGGCGGTTGTTCCCGATGCGCTCAAGAGCAGCCTTCATGACGCGGAAGAGGCTGCTCGCAAGGCTTCCGCCGATAAGGAAGCCGCGCAGGCCGCGCTTCAGGAACTGGTTTCGCGATACGAAAAACAGTGCGATAAAGCCGCCGCAGCAAGTGAAGCCTTGCGGAAGGTGATGGATGTCGCCGATTCGTCGAAGCTGGCCTTAGCTGAGATGTCGGAGAAGCTTTTCCCGGGTGAATCCTTCGACCCCGATGTCGTTGCCGTCCAGGTTCCAACGCTCGTCGATCGCCTGAAGGCGCGCGACAGGGATCGCGAAAATCTTGCCAGTGCGGCAAAAGACCTTGCCCAAAAGAAGGCCGAACTCGAACGAATCGATTCGGACCTCAACGATAAACTGGCCGATTTCTCTTTCGACGACATCAAGGACATTCCTTCGGTGCGAAATCAGCTGTTCGCGTTAAAGGCCGCCGACTCGCAAAAAGGCGACAAGGCCAGAGAGGCCTTTGAGCAGCTGGTTGAGTTCGTCGCGAAAACGACGGGGAAGAAGCCCGAAGAGCTTGCCAGCTTGGATGGCGAGGCGTTGACGTCGCTTGTTACCCAGGCTGTCGACAAACGTTGCGAGGAAGCCTCTGCTGCGTATGCGCGTTGCCAAGAGGAGGTTTCCGGTTTCCTTGAGCGGGTAAATAACCTGTCGCGAGCTTTGGGGGTTGAATCCAATTCCGATATCGCAGTGGTCGTGGAACGTCTCGGATCCGCTGTGAACGAGTACCGTCGTTACGTAAAGAACCTCGAAGACAGCAAGAAGGAAAACGAGCAGGTAAGCCGCGAGATAGATTCACTGACCGAAAGCCTTGACGAATGGGCGCGGCGTTTCGGTCTTGCTGGACGAGGCGCGCTGACGGGCGAATGGTTCGACGCCCTCGTCAAGGACGTTGACGCATACGCCAAGATGACCTGGGATTCCGATGAGCTTTCGAAGACGATTTCCGCGGCTACGGAACAAATTACCGCGGTTTCGCCGAGCGTTGAGAACTTTATGGGCACCTATGGCGTCACCGAAATCGAGCGCGTTCCCGCAACGATCGATTCGCTGGCGCGATACACGAAGGAGTTTAAGGGCCTTCAGGGCGAGCTTGCGTCTGCGACGGGCGCCCTTGCTTCGTGGGAGGAATCCCATGCTTCGGAGCTCGGTGCACTTGCTTGTGCAATCGACGAGAACGAATTAGCTGCCCTCAAGGAATCGCTTGCGGGGTTGCGCAAACGACAGGAAGAGCTGGTGGGGCAACGTGCACAGGCCCTGGAGCGTCAAGATGGCCTGTTCAAGGAGCTGGAGGGCTATTACGACTGCGTCCAGAAGCTAAAGCTGCTTGCTGATTCCAAGCAGAATGCCACGGCCAAGCTGTTCACGGTGCAGAAAACCACCGCCTTGCTCGAGCAGGCTCGCATTAATCTGGACAAAAGGTATCTCGGCGGGCTGACGGAGCGTTTCAACGATTATGTATCCGGCTTGCTGGAAGACGAGGGCCTTTCCGTCGATGTCGATGGCGACTTCCGCGTTTCCGTGAAAGAGGGGGCCGCAAGCCACGATTCGGCTGGCTACTCAACCGGATATCAGGATATGCTCGATATCTGCCTGCGTATGGCGCTTATCGACGTCGTGTTTGAGGGCGAGACCCCCTTCGTGGTCATGGACGACCCCTTCGTCAACCTCGATCAAGACAAGATTTTGCGTGCGATAGCGCTCTTGACCGTGCTTTCAAGCGGTAGGCAGATTGTTTACTTCACGTGCCATCCCTCCCGAATCAAGGAGGGAGCGAACGATGAGCAGGCCGTATTCACACTGCCTGAGCGCAGGGCGTCTCTTGAGCTTCCCGCCGCACGAGCAAAACGCGAGGCTGAGGATAGGGCCCGCGCGCAACGCGAATTGGTGGCGTCCTACCATGTCGTTCCGGTCACGCACGGAAGAGCCTCTATCGAAGTGCGCGGCAACGGAGTCATCTCGAACAATATGTTCACGCTTGAGTTCGGCGTCGATGCATCGGGCGGCTCTCGCGATAACGCTTTCGAGGTTCACTTCATTGACGAGCGCGGGCGCGCTTTGTGCGAACGACAGGGCGTGGAGGTCCTGGACGGTTGCGTCGTCCCCGAGCGGCTTCGCTTCTGCCTTTCCACGCAGGAGGACAGCGGCAGCAAGTTCGATCTTATCGTTCACGAGGTTGAGCGGGACGAATCCGAGCTTGCTGCGCGCGTTCCGTTCACTTCCAAGGTTGCATTCGATGCTGACGATTTCGGGTTCTAAACAGCGAAGGAGCTGATTGCATATGACGGAATACATGACAGAAGGGTATTCGGCTGGCGGGGAAGGTGCGCCTGGGGCTGGCGAGGGGGCGCCGGCGGTTGAGTTTGGGGGCGCCAGCCTCGCGACGTCCGCTGCTGAGTTTGCGGAGGCGGATTCGACGAGCGCGCCGGAGCCGGCGCCGGAGCCGGCGTATTCCGCACCGGTGACCCCTGCAGGCGCGACTCCCGAGCCGGCCCAACCCGCGGGCACCATGGGTATTCCCCACTTGGATCCTGACGAGCTTGACCGTAAAGTCGTCGAGCATTTCGGGGGGATGATCGTCCGCAAGGACCTGACGTCCATGATGAAGGCCGAGACGAACGTGCCGACTTTCGTGCTGGAATACCTGCTCGGCCAGTATTGCTCGACTGATGACGAGGAGCTTGCGCTCGAGGGCGTGGCGCGCATCCGCAAGATTCTGGTGAACAACTACGTGCGCCCCGACGAATCGGAAATCATCAAGTCGAAGATCCGGCAGCTGGGCGCCTACACCGTCATCGACAAGGTGCGCGCGCACTTAAGCGAGCGTGACGACTTCTATGTCGCGGACTTCACGAACCTTGCCATCGAGCCGTTCGTGATGCCCGATGAATACGTGGTCGAGTACCCGAAAATCCTGCAGGGCGGCATCTGGTGCATCATGCGCATGGAATACCAGAATCCCAACAACGAAGAAGACGATATGGACGAGGTGTTCGGGGAGGAGCCGAAACAGAAGAAAAAGAAGAAGGGAGGCCGCCGCACGGCGGCCGACAGCCCGTTTCAAGTTATGTCCTTCAAGCCGATTCAGATGCCCCGGCTTGACCTGGACGAGCTCATCTCGCAGCGCGCCCATTTCACCACCGACGAATGGATAAACCTGCTTCTGCGCAGCGCCGGCTACGAGCCCAGCTCGCTGACCGAGCAGCAGCGGATGCACTTCCTCGAGCGCATGGTGCCGCTGGTGGAACGTAACTACAACCTGTGCGAGCTGGGGCCGCGCGGCACGGGCAAATCGCATATCTACAAGGAAGTTTCGCCGTATTCCATCCTGCTTTCGGGCGGCCAGACGACAACGGCGAACTTGTTCGGGCGCATGTATCCGAGCCGCTTCGACTCCGCCGCCGTGCGTGCCGGCCTGGTGGGCGCGTGGGATTGTGTGACCTTCGACGAGGTTGCCGGCATGCGCTTCAAGGATATGAACGCCGTGCAGACTATGAAGGACTTCATGGCATCCGGCAGCTTTGCGCGCGGGCGTGACCAGATCAACGCTGACGCGTCCATGGTGTTCGAGGGCAACATCAACGACAGCGTTCAGAACATGCTGAAGACGACGCACCTGTTCGATCCCTTCCCGCCGGAATTCAACAACGACTCGGCGTTCTTCGACCGCATCCACTGCTACCTGCCCGGATGGGACGTGCCGAAGATGCGCGCGGACATCCTGACGGACCATTACGGGTTCATCACCGACTGCATCAGCGAGTTCTGTCACGAGATGCGCAAGCGCGACTACGGGCATCTGATCGATCAGCATTTCCGTCTGAACAGCGATTTCAACAAGCGCGACGAGATCGGCGTGCGCAAAACCTTCAGCGGTCTGGCGAAGCTGCTGTTCCCTGACAAGCAGATGACCAAGGAAGATGCGACGCTCATTTTGGAATACGCCATCGAGGGGCGCCGGCGCGTGAAGGAGCAGCTCAAAATTATGGCGGGCGTCGAGTTCATCGACGTGAACCTGGGCTACCACGATCTTGACGAGCCGAATTTGCCCCACATTGTGTACGTGCCCGAGCAGTCCGCCGGCACCATCGTGCCCGACGGACCGCTGCTTCCCGGCCACGTGTTCGGCATCGGACATTGCCAAGGCGGCGAAGAGGCCATCTACAAGCTGGAGAACAAGGCCGTGGTCGGCGAAGGGAAGTTCAAGTGCGAGGGCATCGGCAGCAACCGCAAGGTGCGCGAGACGATGGACGCCGCGTTCAGCTTCTTCGAGAACAGCGCGACGCGCGTGGCGGCCGGCATGAACGTGCACATGAAGGACTACCTGCTGTTCTTCAACGACTTGCAGGCCAAGGGACTCTCGGAAGAGGTGTCGCTGGCGGAGTTCGTGGGGCTGTGCTCGGCGGCATGCGGGCGCCCAGTGCAGTCCGGGCTAGTCATTCCCGGTATTCTGCGCCTTTCGGGCACGATGGACGCAATCCGCGATTTGGAAGACATCATGCGCGTGGCGAACAATGCGGGCGCGCGGCGCGTGCTGCTGCCGTATTCGTCCATTGGCGATTTGCAGTTGATCTCGCCCGAGGTGATGGGCAGCGTGGGAACCGATTTCTATACCGACGGCGACGCGGTGGGCGCTGCGAAGCGCGCGCTGGATTTGTAGGGAGTTGCGATGGACGAGAGGGATGCCGAGGCTTTAGGCCGTGGGCTTGCTTCCGGGCTGGCCGACGCGTTTGCCGCCGCGCTTGACCGCACGGTGGGCGCGAGTGCTATTTCCGAGCTGGAAAAGACGGCTGAGCAGGAAAATCGTGCGACGGTTTTGCGGGCGATGCGCGATGGCGCGCTGGAGGATTGCCGCCGCGAGTGGAAAGCGGGTCGCGAGTGGTGCGCGACCGTGGCTGAGAAGGCGGCCGGTGCGCATTGCGCCCGAGCGCTCAAGGCGATTTCCAAGAAGGGCAAGAGCGACCCCCGGCTTCCGGAAACGATCAACTATCTGCAGCGTTACAAGGCCTTGCGCAAGGTCGGCTCGCGAAACGTGCTGCTTGGACGCCTTGCGCAGACGCTGGATTTGGCGGATGCGATTATCGCGAAGGCGGGGCAGGTCGACGTCGAGTCGTATTTCGCCGAGGCTGCGGTTTTCTATCATGAACAGGTTTTGAGGCTCGAAGGGATTGCGGTTGCCGAGCCCGTGCATGACGAGGCCGAGGAGCATGCGAAGCAGCAGGAGCAGGGTATTGCCGATGCGCTGCGCCGCGGCGACGAGGCGGCGTCGGTCAGCTACGAGGATGCGATGGCCGCGCTCGACGAGCAGTTGGAGAAGGTGTTTGCTGACGAGATTCGCGCGCTTGAGGCGCCGGACAGCCCGTTTGCGGACGTTTTTGCAAGGGCGGATGACGCTGCTGAAGGGGCCGCTGTCGAGGAATCGGCGGAGACCGAGTTCGAGAAAGAGCTGGATGCCCTTTCCAAGCAGCTTGACGAGATTGTGAAGCGCATGAGGCAGCAATACGACGCGTCGTGCGAGGCCAACGCCGCTTTGGTGGCGACTTCGCGGTTGAGTTTGGGCGACCTGCCGCGCTTCGATGGCAGGGTTTCTTGCAAGCTTCGCTACGACGTGGCCGAGGTCGCGGCCTTTGCGGCTGAGGTGCGGCGCTCGTTCGCCACGTATAAGCAGGTGGTTAACGATAACGGCGTGTTCACGGCCTTTTCGGACGGTTCCGATTTCGGGAAATGCAGAGGGACGTTGAGCTTGGAAGGCGCCTGGATCGCCTGGATTCTCGGCGACGAGGTGGGCAGCGCGCCAAAGGCGGCGGCGGGCATTCCAAGCGAAATCAAGGAAGACGACGTCAAGGGCGGCGACAGCCCGGCGCGTGCGACGGAGAAGTTGCGGCAGCTTAATCAGAAGAGGTACTTCGGACTGCTCGACGAGGATTTCGCCGGTCATGTCGAGGCTTTCTGGTACGGTTTTCGCAAGCTAATGGAGTTCACGAA
>CAVBAM010000059.1:0-7244 GCA_963593315.1 Candidatus Methanomethylophilaceae archaeon
TAGGGTCGTTCGCAAGAGCGACCACGCGCCGCAAAGCGGCGCCTATCGGCAAAGGGGCCGACCGAGATAAGGTGTCGGGGCTGCTTTGCGGCGCCCTCTTAATGGCCGAAGGTCGACACATATGGAATCCCAATGCCTCGCCGGCTGGCGTTTGCCGCATCGGCTCGCTTCTGATGCCCGTTCTCGATTCCCGGCCAATTAACGCCCTTCGGTCCGCTTTCGCGCTGCCGAAAGGCGGCGCAACCCGTTACTATGGGAACCTGAAGGCTGACGTTGGCTTAAGGGAAGGGAAGTCCCATGGACGAGGAACGCGTATCTGTCTGTAAAGGATGGCGCAGTCGCGCTTCGCTGCTTGCCGTGCTGGTGAGCGTGATCGTGCTTTGTTGCTGGGCGCCGCCGAGCGCCCAGGCTCTGCAGGAATCGGTTCTGGGCAATTCGGCGATTGCCTCCGACCGCTCGTTTGCATCCGAGGAAAGCTCAATTTCGGGAACGGAAACCCTCGGTACCGCGTCGCAAGCTCTCCAAGGCTATGCGCCCCGTCTTTCCCGAGCTGACGACGCCATCGCCTCGTTGGCAAGCACTTCCACCCGTTCGGGCGATTGGTCCTATTACGAGTATGTCGATTCAGACGGAAACACCGTTTACACGCTGGACGGCTATTACGGCTCGGATACCGCAATCACCTTGCCTGAAACCCTTGACGGCAAGACGATTGGGCGCGTGTCGTTTTCCGGCGGCAATCTGCCTGATACCGTGACTTCGGTGACGTTCTCTTCCACCATCAAGGAAATCGCCTCTTCTTGCTTCTCGTATTCAAAGGTCTCCGAAGTGCGCTTCCCGGCGAACTCCCAGCTGGAGACCGTGGGCATGCGCGCGTTCTATAATTCGCCCCTCACGTCGTTCACCATGCCGGCCAGCCTGAAAACCATTGGCTACGATGCGTTTGCGAGCTCTCTGCTGACGAAGCTGGTTTTCAATGAGCAGCTTGATCCCATGTATTACGTTATGAACGTGCTCTCAGGCAACGACGAATTCCAGGTCGAAAAGCACTTCAATCCATGCGCCGCCGCACCCGCTTCCGGCGTGGAGTTCGTCGTTCCTGAGAACTCGAAGAATTACAAGGTGGTGAACGGGGCCCTTCTCTCCAAGGACGGAACCATTCTGTATGCCCAGCTCAGCAACTTGGGCGGCAGTGTGTATCATGTTCCCGACACGGTGAAGATCCTGGGCTACTATGCGTTGTATCGAAATCAAACCCTTTCCGACATCGAACTACCTTGCGGCTTGGAGGTTATGGAGGAGCGCTGCCTTTCGGAAAGCTCCATCTGCAGCTTGCGCATGCCCGATTCCGTCGTGCATGTGCAAGGAAGCATTTGTGAAAGCTGCGATAGCTTGAAGACGGTCGTCGTCAGCAATAACCTTGAAGAGCTGGGCGAATGCGCGGGCTGGCAGGATTTCTACGAATGCTCGAACCTCTCCAACGTCACGCTCGGGCAGAAGGTTCGCGTTATCGGTAACGCCTGCTTTGCCGGAGCGGCGCTTACGGAGATCGACTTGCCGGCGTCCGTTGAGCGGATCAACTTCGGCGCGTTTGGCGACAACAGGCAGTTGAGCCGTGTGACGGGCGGGCAGAGCCTGAAGTACCTGAATTCGCTGGCGTTCCGATATGCGGCGCTTACCGACTTCACCTTCGGCGATAACTATCAGTTCATTAGCAATTCGGCGTTTTATGGTTGCGATTTCACTCCGGCCTATCCCTCCTATCTCGAAAAGCAATCTGGCGGGTACTATCGCTACGACGGTTACCTCGCAGTTAAAGGTGACCAGGACTATGAGATGGCCTACCAGGTGCTCGACTTGGTGAATCAGGAGCGCGCGAAGCAGGGCCTTTCCGCTTTGACGATGGATGCCGACCTGCTTTCTGCGGCAATGCAGCGCGCGGCGGAGACGTCGATCATCTTCGAGCATACGAGGCCGACCGGGCAGAGCTGCTTTTCGGCTTGTTCTAAAATGACCAGGGAAAACATCGCCGCAGGTAACGCAACCGCCGAATCGGTCATGAATTCGTGGATGAATTCCTCCGGGCACAAGGCGAATATTTTGAGCGAGGATTCGAAATCCATCGGCATCGGCTGCGTGAAGGTGTCCGGCCGTTATTGGTGGGTGCAATGTTTCGGCTCGCAGGATGCGGATAAGGTTTCGAAGCCTGCCAACGAAACGGGCAAGATCGTACGCATGCCCTTTTTTGCAAATGAGTTGAATAGCCTGGGGTGCGACTTCGGGCTGTATCCCGTTGATGAGGAGGGTTCGCGCGTGGTCGCCACCCCGGATGCGCTGTACGTGGGGGAGTCGCAGCGCTATGGGCTGTTCGCAAAGCCGGTCTCCGGATACGGCTGGCTGTCCCGGATCGACGACTCGTGCATCACCTGGACGGCTGGTGGGTCCGCCTTCGCGTCCTTCGATTCCGATAAGGTGGCGCTTACAGGGCTTGACGAGGGGCAGTGTTCTTTGCGCGCGAGCGTTGGCGACGACGGGGCCATCTTAAGGTCGCTGCAGCTGAACGTCGCATATCGCTACTACACCGTCTCGTACGGGACGAACGTGCGGGATACCGAGGTTTGGTGGGCGTATGTCTTCGAGCCCATTTCCGAGCAATCCGTTCGCAAGGGGGATGCTCCCGTGCGTCCGGCGGATCCGACCCGCGATGGGTATACGTTCACGGGCTGGTTTACTGACGGAACGTATTCCACGCCATTTGACTTCACGGCGCCTATCGAGGCGGATACGCGTGTGTATGCTGGCTGGGAAGTTGCCGTGGAGCCGGATCCGACGCCCAATCCCGATCCGACGCCCACGCCGGACCCCGAGCCCGCACCGGATCCGGAACCGACTCCCGACCCCGAGCCGACGCCCGATCCCGGTTCCTTTCCCGACGTTGACGCGAGCGCCTGGTATTCGGAGTGCGTGGGTCTTGCCGCGCAGCTGGGTTACATGAAGGGCTACCCCAACGGCACGTTCGGGCCCGAGCTGGGGCTGAACCGCGCCGAGGCCGCCTGCACACTGCTGAACATGGCGAAGGGTTCGGATGCGAACACCGATTCCGGATTCCCCGACGTTTCCGCAACCGATTGGTTCGCAGGCTCCGTCACCTGGGCGCGCTCGGCCGGTGTCATGGGCGGCTATCAGAGCGGTTCCTTCGGCCCCTACGACCCGCTCACGCGCGAGCAGGTGGCCTGCACGTTGTACAACTACGCGCGGGAGATCGACGGCAAGGATGTGTCCGTTACCTTTTATTCGGTCCTGTCGCTTGGCCTGTATCCCGACGGCGGCGAGGTCGACGATTGGGCGGTCGAGGCCGTGGCCTGGGCGGTCGAAAACGGCATCATGGGCAACGGGGATTACCTCAACCCCCGCGGGGCCATCACTCGCGCCGAGATGGCGGCCATGACCACGAACTATCAGCCTACCGCCCGTGCGTAGGGCCGGTCCTGCGGAAGCATATGGGAATTGAAAGGGACGCGGGCCTTGCCTGCGTCCCTTTCGTTACAATGGGGCGCATGAAGAAGCCGAAGAAGATACGCCTTGACGAGTTGCTGGTGGAGCAGGGGACGTTCCCCGACACCGGCTCGGTTTTGCGCGCCGTGCTGGCGCACGAGGTGAAGGTCGACGACGTGTACGTCACGAGCGCGGCCGTGAAGGTGGCGCCGGACGCCGATATCGTGGTGCGCGGCCGCAAGCGGTTCGTGTCGCGCGGCGGGCATAAACTGCAGGGCGCGCTTGACGCGTTCGGGCAGGACGTGACGGGCCTGCGCTGTCTGGATATCGGCAGCTCGACGGGCGGTTTCTCCGATTGCCTGCTGCAGGCGGGCGCGGAAAGCGTCGCCTGCGTGGACGTGAACTACGGGCAGCTCGCCTGGAAGCTGCGCCAAGACGCGCGCGTGACGGTGTTCGAGCGCACCAACATCAAGCTAGCCGATCCGGCCGAGCTCGGCGCGCCCTTCGACGTGCTGGTGGCCGACTTGAGCTTCATCGGCCTGGCGTCGCTCGCGCCGACGTTCGCACGCTTCGCGCAGGCGGGCACCGTGTTCATCGGCCTGATCAAGCCCCAGTTCGAAAGCCGCCATGACGAAACCGACCACGGCATCGTGCGCGACGCCGGCGTGCGCGAGCGCACCGTGCAGGAGGTTCGCGACGCGCTCGAGGCGGCCGGGTTCGAAGTCGCCGGCGTGGTGGAAAGCTCCATCACCGGCACCGAGGGCAACATAGAATATCTGGTAAAGGCCGTCTACCGATAACGTGCCGGCGCCGCCGCCGGAACGCGCCCTCAGCCGCCCACCGCGCATTCCGACCACAATGATTTCCAACGTGTTACATGGCTATCAAGCGCATGTTACGAAAAACCTTCCGCGCCGCCGCGCCCGCTACACTACTATCTCAGATTGCCATACCCATTTGCCGGCAGTCGGCCAAGACGAAGGACGAATCATGGAACATCATCAGATGACCTGCGCAAACGCTGCCACGGACGGCACGCAGGCGGCCACCGCCGCCGCGCCCGCGCCCGCAGCCGCTGCGCGCGGATTATATAGATCTTCCTACGAGCACGACGCCTGCGGCATCGGTGCTCTGGCGCACCTCAAAGGCCAGCGCAGCCACGCCATGCTCGACGACGCGCTTTCCGTGCTCGTGAACCTGGAGCACCGCGGCGGCACGGGCCTGGAGCGCAACACCGGCGACGGCGCCGGCGTGCTGTTCCAAATCCCGCACCGCTTCTTCCGCAAGGAGGCGCAGAAGGAAGGCCAGCTTCTGCCCGACGAGGGCGATTACGGCGTGGCCATGCTCTTCTTCCCGCACGACGACGAAACCGGCGTGCGCGACGCGAAGCGCGTCTTCGAGGAAGGTTGCGCGAAGTGCGGCGTGCCGCTGATGTTCTGGCGCGAGGTGCCGGTCGATCCGCATGATTTGGGCTCCACCGCCATCGCGTGCATGCCCACCATCCTGCAGGCGTTCGTGCGCCGCCCTGACGACGTCGCCGCCGGCCAGGACTTCGAGCGCAAGCTCTATGTGTGCCGCCGCACCATCGAGCGCGCCGCCGACGCGAACCCGGCGCTGGCCAACAAGATCTTCTACGTGTGCTCCATGTCCAGCCGCACCATCGTCTACAAGGGCATGCTGGTGGCTACGCAGATGCGCCGCTTCTTCACCGATCTCAACGATGCGGCCGTCGAAACCAGCCTGGCGCTCGTGCATTCACGCTATTCGACGAACACCACGCCCAGCTGGGAGCGCGCGCACCCGAACCGCTACATCATCCACAATGGCGAGATCAACACGCTGCGCGGCAACATCTCCTGGACGCGCGCCCGCGAGCCGAAGCTGTACAGCCCGGTGCTCGGCGAGGACCTCAAGCAGATCCTGCCGATCATCAACCGCGAGGGTTCCGACTCGGCCATCCTGGACAACGTGCTGGAATTCCTCACGATGAACGGCCGCCCGCTCGACCGCGCCGTCACCATGATGATTCCCGAGCCGTGGGACAACAACGACCGCATCTCCGACAAGCGCCGCGCTTACGACGCCTACCAGTCCATGCTCATGGAGCCGTGGGACGGCCCGGCCGCCATCGCGTTCACCGACGGCCGCATGCTCGGCGCCGCGCTCGACCGCAACGGCCTGCGCCCGGCCCGCTACTACGTCACGCGCGACGACTGGCTGATCCTGTCTTCCGAGGTGGGGACCATCGACGTCGACCCGGCCAACGTGTTGCAGGCCGGCTGCCTCGGCCCCGGCGAGATGCTGGAAGTCGACCCCGCCCAGGGTCGCGTCATCTGGAACGACGAGATCCGCAACCGCTACGCCAACGAGAAGCCCTATCGCGACTGGCTCGACGAGGAGACGCTGGCCGTTGACGACCTGGAGGCCCCCGCGGACGGGGCGCTTCCGGCCGACCACGACGCCGGCGTGCCCTTCACGCGCCGCATGGCGAAGCTGGGCTACCACATCGATGACGTGCAGGAACTCATCCGCCCCATGGCCGAGCAGGGCAAGGTGCCGCTGGCCTCTATGGGCACCGACGCGCCGCTCGCGTGCCTGTCGAGAAAGCAGCGCAGCTTCTTCGACTATTTCAACCAGCTGTTCGCCCAGGTGACGAACCCGCCGATCGACGCGCTGCGCGAAAGCTTCGTCACCAGCTCGGTGCTCTACGTGGGCAACCACGGCAACATGCTGGAGGACTGCCGCGACACGTGCCGCCTCGTGCGCCTGGAGGGCCCCATGCTCACGCATGACGAGTTCAACCGCCTGTGCGCCATCGACCGCGTGGGCTTCAAAACGCAGCGCTTCGTGTGCGCCTACGACCGCGCGGGCGAGGCCGGCGCGCTCAAGGAAGCGCTTGCGGAACTGTGCGCCGACGTCGAGCAGGCCATCCGCGAGGGCGCGAACCTCATCGTGCTGTCCGACCGCGCGGGCGAGGGCGAAGTGCCCATTCCCAGCCTCCTGTCGCTCGGTGCCGTGCACAACCACCTTATCAAGGTGGGTCTGCGCACCGACGCCGACTTGCTCATCGAGACCGGCGACGCCATGCGTGCGCACGATTTCGCCTGCTTGGTCGGCTATTCCGCATCGGGCATCTACCCGTATGCGGCGCACGAGATCATCCGCGATCTGTGCGAACGCGGCGAGATTTCCATCTCCGGCGACGAGGCCGTGGCGAACTACGACCGTGCCGTCACCGCCGGCATCACGTCCATCATGTCGAAGATGGGCATCTCCACGATGCAGGGCTACCACTCCGCGCAGATCTTCGAGATCTTGGGCCTCGACGACGCCCTGGTGGACGCCTACTTCACGCATACCTCCACGCGCATCGGCGGCCTGGACGCCGCCGGCGTGCAGCGCGAGCTGAACGAGCGCTACGACCGCGCCCTGGCGCTGGACAAGTCGCCCGCGCCCGACCAGCTGCCCACGCTCGGCGTCACCTCCTGGCGCCCGATCGACGGCGAGGAGCACCTGATCAACCCCAAGACCATCTACCTTCTGCAGCGCGCGGTACGCGAGGGCGATTTCGAGCTGTTCCGCGAATACAGCGCCGCCTGCCACGTGCCCGGCCGCGCCGTCACCCTGCGCGACCTGCTCGACTTCGTCCCGCAGCAAAACGCGGTGCCGCTTGAGGAAGTGGAACCCGCTTCCGAAATCGTCAAGCGCTTCAACACCGGCGCCATGTCCTACGGCTCCATCTCCAAGGA
>CAVBAM010000060.1:0-7195 GCA_963593315.1 Candidatus Methanomethylophilaceae archaeon
GTTTTAGCGGTAAGCGGCCTGCCACATGCGGCAACACATTCTGCCATAAGTTCACCACCAATAACAGACGAGGGTTTTTCCCGCCGACGTGCAGGAGAATCCCCTTATTCGCGTCCGAACGGATTGCGGCCGTCTTTCGCGCGCGTGTAGAGTTTGTGAAGGAGAGGCGCTCCAAAAGAAGGGAGGATAAAGGGAATGACGAAAGGAAAGGCGAAAGCAAGCAGGAACAAGCGCATCGTGTGGGTTTCCGCTCTGTGCGCGCTGGGCATCGTCGTCGGCATGACGGCTTGCGCCCAGAACGCCGACAAGGTCGGCCGCGCAGATCAGAAGGCCACGGACAAGCCGGTGGCGCAACAGGTTTCCGAAACGCCCGCGACCGACAAGTACGGCGTGGTCGACGCCGACGCGTGGGCGAGCGCGTACCCGAACCAGTACGCGACGTACAAGCAAAACGACATGAACGGCACCGAGGGCAAGCATAACTACCTCGAGCTGTATCCGGCGCTGAACACCATGTACAAGGGGTACGCGTTCGCGCTCGGCTACGACGAGGCGCACGGCCACACCTATTCGCTGGAAACGGTGAAGGAAACGCCGCGCACCCAGAAGAAGGAGCAGCTGGCGAACTGCATCACCTGCAAGACGCCGCAGTACACCGCGCTCGTGAACTCCGAGGGCGACAGCGCCTATCAGGGCAAGTTCAAGGACATGATCGACGAGTTCGACGAGCCGATCAGCTGTTATAACTGCCACGAGAACGACCCGACCCAGCTGGTCGTGGGCAACAAGTTCTTCCTGACGGCGCTCGGCGACGACGTGAACAACGAGAAGAAGGCGCCGAAGGCCAGCCAGACCTGCGGCCAGTGCCACAACGAGTACTACTTCGACCCGACCACGAAGGCGACGACGAACCCGTACACGGGCACCGACCAGATGACGCCCGACGCCATCCTGGCGTACTACGATGCGCGCAACTTCAGCGACTGGAACCATGGCGACACCATGGCGCCCATGATCAAGGTGCAGCATCCCGAGTTCGAGACCATTTACGGCGGCGAGTCCACCACCATGGCGCGCATCGGCTACACCTGCTCCGATTGCCACATGGGCACGCAGACGGCCGAGGACGGCACGACCTACACCTCGCACAATTGGGTCAGCCCGCTTGAGAACGAGGACCTGCTCAACAACGACTGCAACAACTGCCACGCCGATCTGAAGAGCGAAGTGGCGGCAACGCAGGCCAAGGAAGAGCAGCGTGTCACCTCCATCAGCGAGAAGATCGAGAACATGACCAAGCAGATCGCCAGCAAGTACGCCGACGAGATCGCGGCCATCAAGGCGGCGAAGGCCGACGGCGGCTCGCAGGCTCCCTCCGAGGAGCTGGCGGCCCTTTGGAAGCTGCAGCGCAACGCCCAGTTCTACTGGGACTTCGTGATGGTCGAGAACAGCGAAGGCGCGCATAACCCCACCATGACGTTCGAAACCCTTGACAAGGCCGAAGCGGCGGCCGACCAGGCATTGGCATTGCTCGCGTAAGCGCGGGCTCGATTTGAGAGCGCTCTCCAAGCCGGCGCGCCGCACAGGCTGCGGCAAACCGGATAACCGCTGATAAAACAGGGATTCGAACCAGGAAGGGGGTTGAACATGGAAGAGAAGGACAAGCAGGCGGACGCATCGCCCAAGCGCAAGCGTGGGGGTCGGATGCCTATCGTCATCGCCGTGGTGGCCGTGGTGCTCGTGTGCGCGGGCGGCGGATTCTGGGTGTGGCATGAGCAGCCCAGCTTCTGCAACGCCGTGTGCCACACGCCCATGGACGCGGTCGTTGCCGCCTATGATCAGGAGCCGAACACGACGGGTATCGACAAGTGGGGCAACACCGTGAAGAACACGAGCGCCATGCTTGCCGTCGCCCATAAGGTTTCCAAGGAAGACGGCGGCGCGGGCGCGAATTGCCTGAGCTGCCACGAGCCGACGCTGTCGCAGCAGCTTACCGAGGTGTCGGAATGGTCGTCGGGCAACACGCCGGTGTTCGAGAACAGCACGTACGGCTACGTGCTCGCGGAGCGCAACACCGAGCAGCTCGGCGAGTGGCTCAACCAAGACGGCGACTCGTTCTGCCTGAACAAGAACTGCCACAACATGACGCGTCAGGACTTGGTGAAGGCGACCGCGAGCTACGGCGAGCGCAACCCGCACATGCCGATGCACGGCCAGACGCGCGATTGCGGTGACTGCCATAAGGCGCACCGCGCGAGCGTGAATGCGTGCTCGCAGTGCCACGACGACGCGCCGCTGCCCGACGGGTGGCTGACCTACGACCAGGCGCAGGAAGTGGCGTCGAAGGCGTAAGGTTTCGCGTACGTACTCTTGGAGCCCGATTAGGGCTTTCCGGGCCGGCGGGCAAACAGCCCGCCGGCTTTTTGTTGCGCCTAGTTTACGCGGCCTTGCGCGGTGGCTTCCTGCCGGGGGCGCATGATAGAATACCCCGCATGGTTGAACAGGGAAAACAAAGTGATTTCGTAGGCGATTCCGGCCGCGACCGCGCGGCGACGGGCTCTGTCCCGCGCGCCGCCGCGCCCCGCACCGCCCCTGCCGGCGCCCCGTCCGAACCCCTGTTCACGCGCCGCTTCTGGCGGCTGTTTGCGGCGCTTTCCCTCATGTTCATGTCGACGTCGCTCATGAACGTGTCGTTTTTTCCGCTGTTTGACGCTTGCTTCGGCTACGCGCGCGATATCTCGGTGACGGCGAATTCCGTATCGTTGCTGGTCATCGGCCTTATCGCCACGTTCCGGCCGTCTCTTTTGCACGTGCGGCGCCTGAACATCGTCATGCTCATCGCGCTGTTCGCCGGGTACTTGGTGGCTTTCGTCGCGCTTTCCATCAATTCGCCGGTCCTTCTTGTTGCCGGATCGTCGGTCATGGCCGTCGGCCGCTCATGGTGCACGTTGACGGTTGGCGTGGCGGCTTCCCGCTTGAGCTTGTCGCAGGCGGGCGTTCTCGTCCCCCTGGCATTTGTGCTGCAATGCGCCGCCTCCGCGTTGGCCTGGCTTATCCCCATGATTGTCGGCATGATCCTGTTCTTCCTGTTCGTGCCGCTCGCATGGGCCCTGACGTGGATGGATGCGCTGCCCATTCTCGAGGACGCCGAGAAGGGCGAGGCGCCGAGCGATCTTTCGGTGACGCGCCCTTCGTCGTTTTTGCCCCTGGCCAGCCAGCTGTTCGCGTGCATGTTCCTCTTCCGCGTGGCGTTCGGCTGCTCCCTGCGCTTCGGCGAGGTGGACGGCGTGCCGCTCTCGTCGTTCGTTGCCATTGTCCCGGCCGCCGCGCTCGCGCTTCTGGCGCTGCTGTCCCGCAAACGCTTCCCCCTCGATCTGGTCGTGCAGCTCTCGGTGCTGGCAGTTGTTGCGGGCTTCCTGGCCATGTCCATGTCGCTGGACGGGTCGAACGTGCTGAGCGTGACGTTGCTTTCCGCCGGAAACACCCTGTTCGACGTGGTGGCCTGGCTTGCGCTTATCGCGGTGGCCTCGCGAAACCGCCGCGGCGCGGTCGCGGTGTTCGCGTGGGGTCGCGGCGTTTCCGGCCTGGGAACCACGCTCGGTGCGGCGGTCGGCGTGAATGCGAACGCGATGCTTTCCGCCGGGTCGCAGCTGTTCGACCTGTTCATTGCCTTGCTGGTGCTGCTGTTCGTCGGGTATGCGCTCATCGGGCTGAAGAACTTCAGCTTCGCGGCTGTCATCGACGGCGTCACGCCGGCCGCCCCCGACGTGGCGGTGACCGCGCCGAAGCAGACGTTCGACGAACGTTGCGCCGAGCTGGCGAAGCGCTACAGCTTGACGCCGCGCGAGCTTGAGGTGTTCCAAATGCTGGCACGCGGGCGCGACCGCGCGTACATCCAGGAGCAGCTGGTCGTGTCGCGCAACACGGTGAAGGCACACGTCAAGCACATTTACGCGAAGCTCGACATCCATTCCCATCAGGACCTCATCGACCTGGTGGAAAACGGCGGCGAATAGGGAAGGGGTTGCGCATGGTTACGGTTGGCGTGCTTTCCGATACGCATGGGCGCCTGCCCGACGCCGCGCTGGCGGCCGTGGCGGGCTGCGACCATATTATCCATGCGGGGGACATTTGCGACCCGGGCATTCTCGTCGAGCTGCGCGCCTTGGCCCCGGTAACGGCGGTGCTCGGCAACAACGATTTCGACGAATACGGAAGCGACGTGGCGCCCTTCGCGCATCCGGTCATCGACGGCGTGCGCTTTCTGGTGGCGCACTATCCCAACGACGTGCGCATCGGCTTCCACGGGTCGCGCGCCTTGGCGCCCGGCGACCCGTTGCCACAGGCGTGCGTGCACGGGCACACGCACGTTCCCGAGTTGTTGCGCGGCCGCGACGCGTATCCGGCGAGCCTGATCATCTGCCCCGGCAGCACCTCGCGCCCGCGCGGCGGCTTCCCGGCAAGCGTCGCTTTCTTGGAGCTGGATGCGGGCCGTGTGCGCGCCGCGCGAGTGGAGTCGCTTACCGGCGATGTGCTGCTGGAATTGGGCGCCTGATGCGCATTTCCGCGTGACGTCCAGTTCGCGCATTCTTCCCCTGGCATTTTCGGAATAGCCATAGTAAACTTTCCCGAAAAGTAAGCCGAACAGAACAGTGGGTTGATGCGCATGGGCGAACAGGGAATCGACAAGCCGACGAGGTCTTCCTCGAAATTGGCGCATGGCGTCTGGGCCGGCCTCGGCTTCCTCTTCTTCGCGCTCGGCATGGTCGGCGTGGTGCTGCCCATCCTTCCGACCACCCCGTTTATCCTGTTGGCGGCGTTCTGCTTCGCCCGCAGTTCCGAGCGCCTGAACGCGTGGTTCAAGGGCACGAAGGTCTATAAGAAGGTGCTCGAGGGCTACGTCACCAAGCGCTCGATGACCGTGAAGGCGAAGCTGACCATCCTCGTTCCCGTCACGGTGCTGCTTGCCATCGGGTTCGCGCTGATGGGACGCGTGCCCGTCGGGCGTATCGTTGTGGCCATCGTGTGGGTGTGCCACATCGTCTACTTCGGCTTCGTGGTGAAAACCGACAAGGCCGCGCAGCCGGAATAGCGCCGGGCGACCGAGTGCGCCTGCGCGCCGATGAGGCCGGGCCGCTGTGCCCCACTGCTCCCAGGCCGTCGCCCCCCGGCTGTTCGGTGTCTCGTCCGTGCCCGATTCCCCTCGATTTCCCAACGTGCGCATAGCGTTTTCCGCCGATGACTTCTGGCGTCGCCAGGGGCCTTGGCGTACTATCTTCTGGAACTAAAAGCCAAGCACGTTAGGAGCATGCATGGAACGCGAATCTGCGTGGAAGCGCTACGACGAGGACCAACTGGCCGAGCTTGAGCAGCTGGCCAGCGGCTACATCGACTTCATTTCCGAGAACAAGACCGAGCGCGAATTCGCCGCGGCGGCCATCCGCAGCGCCGAAGCCGCCGGCTACGAAAGTCTTGACGCGGCCATCGCCGCAGGTCGCAAGCTTACGTGCGGCGACAAGGTGTGGGCATCGATGCGCGGCAAGGCCATCATCCTGCTGCAGCTGGGCCGTCGCCCGCTCTCTGAGGGCATGAACATCCTGGGCGCGCACATCGACAGCCCGCGCCTGGACGTGAAGCAGAACCCGCTGTACGAATCCAGCGATTTCGCCTTCCTGGACACGCATTACTACGGCGGCATCAAGCACTACCAGTGGGTCACGCTCCCGCTGGCGCTGCATGGCGTGGTGGCGAAGAAGGACGGCAGCGTCGTGGACGTGAAGATCGGCGAGGATGCCGACGACCCGGTGTTCTGCATTTCCGATTTGCTGCCGCATCTGGGCAGCGCGCAAATGGGGAAGAAGGCCAGCGAGCTTATCGAGGGCGAGGCGCTCGATATCCTGGTGGGCAATCGTCCGCTGGTGGTGCGTGCCGACGAGGATGCGGAAGGCGAAGGGGCCGAGGACGCGGCTGCCGAGGGCGCCGGCTCCGACGCGGCCGCCGACGCAAAGCCCGAGAAGGATCCCGTGAAGGCGTTCGCGCTGCAGATCCTCAACGAGAAGTACGGCATCGAGGAAGAGGACTTCCTGTCCGCCGAGCTGGAGGTCGTGCCGGCCGGACGCGCCCGTGAGCTGGGTTTCGACCGCTCCATGGTGCTGGGTTACGGCCAGGATGACAGCGTGTGCGCTTACACGTCGATGGTGGCGCAGCTCGCTGTCGCCGGTGACGAGCTTGACCGCGCGGGCGTGTGCGTGCTGGTCGACAAGGAGGAGATCGGCAGCGTCGGCGCCACCGGCATGGCGTCGCAGTTCTTCGAGAACACCGTTGCCGAAGTGATGGAGCTCGCCGGCGAGGGCGGCCCGCTGCCGCTGCGCCGCGCCCTGGCGGCTTCCGCCATGCTCTCCTCCGATGTCTCGGCCGGTTTCGATCCCGCGTATGCGAGCGTGTTTGAGCCGAAGAACAGCGCCTATCTCGGCCGCGGCCTGGTGTTCAACAAGTACACGGGCGCGCGCGGCAAGTCGGGCAGCAACGACGCCCGCGCCGAGTACATGGCCTATGTCCGCAAGGTGATGGACGACGCCGGCGTGCAGTTCCAAACCTGCGAGCTGGGCAAAGTCGACGCCGGCGGCGGCGGAACCATCGCGTACATCCCCGCGAAGTACGGCATGGACGTCATCGACTCGGGCGTGGCGGTGCTTTCGATGCATAGCCCCTGGGAAGCCACCAGCAAGGCCGACATCTACGAGGCCGAACGAGGCTACGAAGCCTTCCTGCGAGCATAAAGAAGGCGGCTGCGCCGCCGGCATCGCCGAGACGCGGCCGCTCCCCCTGTTTTTCGTGGGGTCGAGCGAAAGCTCGACCAGGCCGCCGAAGGTGCCGGGATGAGTCAACCCTGCCGGCCGACAGGCAACCGCCCCCGTCGGCCTCTTCACGAAATATGTGTCGCGCCCTTCGGGCGCTCTCTAAAAAGGGCCGAGCTTTCGCTCGACCCTACAAAAATCCCAGTTCAACTTCGACTTTCTATCAAAAAAATCCGCGCGTTCGCAAGGGTCCATGGGTATGGACGTAGGCGCGTTCGCAAGGGTCCATGGGTATGGACGTAGGCGCGTTCGCAAGAGCGCGCACTCCGGCGAAGCCGGAGCATCGGGCGGAGTGCGGCCACCGGCTGGCAATGCCCCGCGGGCCTGCGCACCGCGCC
>CAVBAM010000061.1:0-7147 GCA_963593315.1 Candidatus Methanomethylophilaceae archaeon
GTACTTCTTCGACGAGGTGACCGGGGAGATGGCCAAGGGCGCGTGCCTGGTTCGGGGCGGCGACGGCTGGAAGTGGGTCTACTACGACGTCGTTACCGGTCAGATGGCCCACGGCGAGGCGTTCCTCTCCTACGATACCGGCCACAACGGCTGGTATTACTTCGATGCAACCTCCGGCGCCATGGCGCACGGGTTCGCCTACATCCCCGACCAGCAGAAATGGGCGTTCTACGACGAGGCGACCGGCATCATGGCCTACGGGGAGCGCGGCGTCGACGGCGCATGGTATCTGCTCGACTACGCGACCGGCGCGGTCACCTACGGCTGGCAGCGCCTGGCCGACGGGCGCATCGTGCACTACGACGGCACGACCGGGCGCATGGACCATGGGGAGGTGGCGTTCGCCGGGCGCGTCTACAACCTGGACGAGGCGACTGGCGCCCTGCGGCAGGATCAGGCGGAGTCATTCGCGCTGGCGGCCCCTGCGCAAGCGCTTTCTACCACGAACCTCGCCGTGCAGCTGTCATCAGGCTCCGTACGCTCCGTGCGCCTGTTCGGCGACAGCATCATGGCGGGCGTGGGGTCATCCGGCTACGAAGGAACCGGAGCGAACGTCATCCTCTCCTATCAAGGCGCAACGTATCGCGAGCCGCTGGCCAGTGCCGCCTGCGCCGGGAATTCCCTGCGCCTGCACGTGGAATCGTTCGGCGCGGCCTTCGTCAACGACAGCATCCCCGGCGCGGGGTCGATGAACCTGTTCTCGCGGGTGGATGCCGATCAACTCGGCTCCGAGGATTTCGCCATCGTTGTTTTGGGCACCAACGACCGCGGCGCGTACGATTCCGAGGAAGACCTGAGCGATTACGTCAGCTATGCCCGCACGTTCTTGAACAGGCTCTCGCAGCGCTACGGCGGCAACATCGTCGTGCTGTCGAGCGCCCCGGTGGAAGCGGAGACGTACAACTTCACGCTTGGCGAGGCCGATGCGGCGCTGGGCAACCTCTGTCGCTCGCAGGGCTGGGCGTTCGGGTCGCTCTACCAGGCGTTCGAGGCCCTGCGTGAACAGGAAGGCTTCGACGCTTCATGCCTGTACACCGACGGCACGCATCTGAACAACCGCGGGCAGGAGCTTTTATGGGAGGCGCTGGCGCAGGTCCTTCGCCTGTAGCTTCGCTCGCCTGCGTGCGCCCCCGTGGTTTCGGCTGCGGCTTCCCGCTCGTTCGCGATTTCGGCGGAAGCTTCCCGCACGTTCGCGCCCTCGCCGGCGCCGACCGGCGGCAAAGGCGCGCTCCAGGCAGGTCACCTGGCACGTCGCCCTTTCATTGATATCGTGGACTTCCTGCTCGTGACGGGGCGGTGGGTTAGAATCGAATGAACTGACAAAAGGCGCATTTCAAAGCGTTTACCTGCGAAGGATGGCTATGCAACAGATCAAATTCGCGAACGTGCTGCTGGAAAGCAACCCCCGCTCGCTCAGCTACCCCTCCCTGTACTGCCGCTCCACCGGTCCTGTGGTCTTCGAGCGCAACGAAAAGGTGTGGGAGCTCTACGGGCCAGGCTCGTTTGACTTCACCACGTACTTCAACTCCCTGTCCGTCAGGAAGCTTATGACCTACACGCAGGCCCAGGGCTTCCATCTGCATCTCGAGCTGCGCGGCGATGCGTGCCGGGTTGTCGAGACCATGGCCGACCCGTACGTCACCGAGGCGCAGGAAGTCGAGGGCACCGAGCACGAGCTGGCCGCATCGAAGGGCTGGCAGACGCTCGACCTCGACCTGACCGTCGATCCCACGGCCGTCGTCATCGGCTTCAAAATTGAAACCGAGGGCAGCGTCTTCATCAAGGACAGCTACTACACCATCGACGTCGCCGACGACGCCATCGCCGACGTCGAGCTGGCCCTTGCCACCACCACGTTCAAGAAAGAGGACTTCATCGTCCCGAACATCGAGCTGGTGCGCACCTCCATCATGAAGGGCGAGCCGGAAATGGCCGAGCACTTCAAGATGCTCGTCATCGACAACGGCCGCACGCTGGATGCCGAGGGCCTCACGGGCGACGGCATCATCGTGTTCCCGAACCCCAACGCCGGCGGCGCGGGCGGCTTCACGCGCGGCATGATCGAGGCGCAACGTTTGCCGGTCCCGGCCACGCATGTGCTGCTCATGGACGACGACGTGGCGGTTTCCCCCGAGTCCATCAAGCGCACCTACCAGCTGCTGCGCATCCTGAAGCCCGCCTACAAAGAGGCGTTCGTCAGCGGCGCCATGCTCAACTACGAGGTGGGCGAGGACCAGTGGGAGGACTTCGGCTTCATGACGAAGGAAGGCCGCTTCTGCGGTTGCAAGCCCGGCCTGCGCATGAGCCTGCTGCACGACATCGTCATGAACGAGCAGTACGTCCCCACCAAGGAGCAGCGCGAGAACATGTACGCCGCCTGGTGGTACTGCGTCATCCCCACGAGCGTCATCCGCAAGAACGGCTATCCACTGCCGGTCTTCGTGCGCTGCGACGACGCCGAATACGGCATCCGCTGCAAGCCGAAGGTCATCTCCATGAACGGCATCTGCATCTGGCATTTGGCGTTCCATTCGCGCTACAACGCCGCCGTCGAGCGCTATCAGACCACGCGCAACACGCTTATCGCGCAGGCGACCACCGGCATGGCGAAGAACTCCGACTTCCTGAAGGAGCTGCACGGCAACCTGCAGATCGAGCTGAAGAAGTTCAACTACACCGACGCGTCGCTCCTGCTCGACGGCTTCGAGGACTTCCTGAAGGGCCCCGACTTCATCGGCCAGCCCGTCGCCGAGGAGTGCTTCCTGCGCGCTAACCGCAACGCGGAGAAGCACCTTTCCTTCGACGAGCTGCGCGAGGCCACAAAGGACATCGAGGGCTTCGATTTGGACGACGAGGACTGCCTGAGCATCTATCGCGACGAGCCGCGCACGCGCTCCGAGGCGCTTGTCGACTTCCTCACGTTCAACCGCCAGCGCGTCATGACCACCACCGAAAAGGGCGCGGCGGTCATCCCGTCCGAGGGCTGGATCTACCCGCCGGGCAAGATCCGCGGCAAGGACACGATCGTCGCCATCGACACGCATCGCCGCAAGGGCATCGTGCGCCATCGCGACATCAATAAGTTCAACGAGATCATGAAGCGCTATTACGACGATCTGTCGTACTACCACAAGAACCGCATGCAGCTGGAGAAGGACTACGCCGCCGCGCGCGAGCGCCTCACGTCCGAGGAGTTCTGGAAGGGCTACCTCGGCATCGACTAGGGAATTGACCGTTTTGCCGTCATGCTCGCCTTATCCAGGCGGGCATGCTTTTTTGCTGGAAGGATTCGTGATCTGAAATGCGTGTTCACTTCGCCGTAGCCGGCTGCGCGCTTGCATCGGCCCTGTCGCTTGCGCTTGTCGGCGGCGCCTCCGTTGCGTTCGCGGCTGAAGGCGACCCGGCGTCGTCGGGGCAAGCGCTTGCGGCGCAGGCCGTGGTTTCCGCTCAGGAGCAGGCGTCGGGCACCATCGAGGCCGCCGCGGATTCTGCTTCGGTGCAAGATGACGAAAAGGCCGCTGCATCCGCTTCCGCTGCGGATGGCTCTAAGGGTGCAACCGCCGCCGGCGCGGCCGTGCAAGCCGACGGCGCCGCCGGGACGAAGGCCGACGAAGCTGGCGGGGCCGCGTCCTCGGACGGCTCGGCTTCCTCCGGTGCCGCTACCGGCTCCGAGGCTTCCGACTCCAAGCCCGCCGCCGGCGACGCGTCCGCGTCCGACTCGGATTCCAGCGACGTGAAGCCGGGTGCCGACGACGATGCAACCCCCGATCCCGCGCCGGTCGTCAAGAACGGCTGGGTGACCGAGGGCGGCCTGACGTACTACTACGTTGACGGGAAGCCGTTGACCGGCGAGCTGTACATCCCGGATGAGGAAACCGGCGAGTGGCACTGGTACTACCTGTGGGAAGGCCAGGGCGGCGCCGTGCAGACCGGCTGGTCATGGGTTTCCGACCTGGATAAATGGTGCTACTACGACGAAGAGGGCCGCATGGAGTACGGCCAGCAGTGCCTGGATGGGCTGTGGTACCGCTTCAACGAGGACACGGGCCAGGTGACCTACGGCTTCTCCTATATCGCCGATGAGACGAAGTGGGTCTTCTACGACCGCGTGATGGGCTGGATGCTCTATGGTCAGCAGAGCATCGACGACGGCTGGTACTACCTCACGCCTGTCACGGGCGCGGTCGACTACGACTGGGCTTGGCTTCCCGACGACCAGAAGTGGGTCTACTACGATTCCATCACGGGACGCATGCTCTACGGTCAGCAGTTCATCGACAACCATCCGTATTACTTCGACACCTGCACGGGGCGCCTGCTCACCGGCGACGAGGAGCGAAACATGCTCCTTGGCGTGGTGTACGGAAGCTACGGCGTCGACCTGGACTGCATGGACGAGCTTGCCGCGGCGGGCGGCACCGTGTGCCCGTACGGCCCGTGCATGAGCTACGTGTGGTGGTGCTTTCACCATGCCGGGCTCGACCTGTTTTTGTGCGACGGGATGATCTCGGCCTATCCGCACGAGAACTACGACTGGTATGACTACTTCGGCCGGGTCGATTACTCTCCGCGCGTCGGTGACATCGCGTTCATGCGCTACCCTGGCTGGGCCGACGCCATCGGCGGGGTCAGCGCCTCGCATGCAGGCATCGTGATCGCGGTTTCCGACGACGGGGACGCCCTGGTCGTCGACGCCCTGTCGGGCGGCATCTGGCCGCGCTGGTACAGCGTCGGTTCCACGATCGGCTTTGCCCATCCGTATTGGAATTAGTGTCGCGCTCGGGTGCGCGTGAAGCGGGAGGATAGCATGATGGAAACGCAACAGCATACGGCCCACGAAAAGGGCGCTGGCCTGCCGCGCCTATGCATCGTCGTGCCGTGCTACAACGAGGAAGCCGTGCTTCCCATTACGTGCTCCCTGTTCAAGGACAAGGTTGACGAACTCGTTGCGGCGGGCAAGGTGGCTGCGACAAGCTCGGTGCTGTTCGTCGACGACGGCAGCAAGGACGCCACCTGGAGCATCATCGAGGGCCTTTCCACCTCGGATGCGCGCTACGAGGGCCTGAAGCTTTCCCGCAACCGCGGACACCAGAACGCCCTGCTCGCCGGGCTGATGGAGGCCCGGCGCGCCTACGACGTGACTATCAGCATCGATTGCGACGGCCAAGACGATGTCGATGCCATGAACGCCATGATTGACGCATATCTGGAAGACGGGTGCGAAATCGTCTACGGCGTGCGCTCCAAGCGCGAGACTGACACCTTCTTCAAGCGCACCACGGCCGAAGGGTTCTACCGCATCCTTGCGGCCATGGGCGTTGACGTGGTGTTCAACCATGCGGACTACCGCCTGATGAGCAAGCGCGCTCTCGACGCGTTCTCGGAATTCGAGGAAGTGAACCTGTTCTTGCGCGGGATGGTGCCGCTCGTGGGGTTCAAGTCGACCAGCGTGTATTACGAGCGCCACGAGCGTATTGCGGGGGAGAGCCACTATCCGCTCAGCAAGATGCTCGGCTTGGCCTTCGACGGTGTGACCAGTCTTTCGGTGAAGCCTATCCGCCTCATCACCACGCTGGGTCTCGTCATCTGCCTCCTCAGTTTCGTCGCGGTCATCTGGGCTGTGGTGGTGAAGGCTCTAGGCTATTCGGTGTCGGGTTGGTCGAGCCTTCTGAGCGTGGTATGCCTACTCGGCGGCATTCAGCTGATGGCGCTCGGCGTCATCGGAGAATACGTGGGGCGCATCTATCTGGAAAGCAAGCATCGCCCACGCTTTATTGTGGACAAGATTACGTTTTAGCGACTTGCGTCGTAGCGCACGACGAATCGTTTCGAACTTCCTCGGGGCCTGGCGTTGTTTCGCTGGGGCCCCGTTGCCGTTTACCGGGGTGACTTTAGCAAGACTCTTCGTTGTACAGTCGTTTTTCGAGCCAGGCGAAGACGTGCCCAAGGTATGTGGCGGCCAAGGGAATCATCAGAACGAAGAACGGCAGCGTGTAGATGGCTTTCGCCTCCCATAGCACGTAGACGCAAAAGCCCAGGAAAATGCTGGCAGGCAGTAGCGCCGCGAGCGTGGGGTTGACAATGTCGGCACCGGTCGAGTCGGCGTCTGTGCGCTTGCGCTTTCGGACGGCGCGCACGCAGTATCCCAGAGCTCCGCAGACGACAAGCGCCTGGTAAGCATCCATAAACTGCATGAAAGGCTTGTGTGCCGTGCCATAGATCACGCTGTTCGCGATGCGGCCGTAATCGCGCGTGTTACCGTCCTCGAGCGTGGTGAGCGAGGAGTAGTACAGCGTTTGGAAGGTGGGGTCGGACCATTCCGAGGCAAGCTTCCAGCCGATGAATTTCGCGCCGGCGGCAGGCTCGGCGGCGAATGATCCGAGCGAATCGGCGATGGAGGCCATGGCGAGGCTGTTCTGCGCCGAGGAATCCCCGTCAGTTTCCAGCATGAGGTTAAAGGGGTAAAAGCCCCACCAGCCCGGCACGCCAAGGGGGTTGTCGTCGCGCAGCCCCATGGCAATCCACGAGGTCTTTGGCATGCCGTCTCCGAAGTCGGCACCGGTTTGCTCTTGTAGGGCCTTTGTCGGCAGGCCGGAGAGTTGGTAGGCCGCCAGCGCGCATACGAGCGTGACGGCGCATAGGGCGATCGAGCGGCTGCGTACGCTTTCGATGAGCAGGAGCACCACCATCGCGATGAGGAACAGGATACAAGTACTCTTCATGAGCATGGCGACGGTGATGGCGAGAAAGGATAGCGCCGTGAATACCAGGCGTGGCGTGCGCTCGGTCTGCGCCAGTCCGTGCGTCAGTAGGGCGAGCGCGGTCGTCGATCCCAAAAGCCCGAGCGAGTTACCGTACACCAGCGCGCAGGAAAACAGCAACGGGAAGCACAGGCCTGCAAGCACGATGGTCAGGTTTTCGACGCGCACCGATCGGCTCAGATTTTTCGCCATCCAAGCGAGGCAGGCGATTGCAAGGCAGTTCGCCACGGCGTTGATCGCTTGGAACGCTGCGAAGTTGCCTAGGCCGAAGGCGGAGAAGATGGCGACGAATACGTAGAGGCTGCCGGCCTGGAACGGGTACATGG
>CAVBAM010000062.1:0-7124 GCA_963593315.1 Candidatus Methanomethylophilaceae archaeon
TTGTTCTTGACGTTCAGCACGTAGTCTTGCTGAGCCGATGAGGTGTTGGTACTGGTGTTGGTGCCGGTGTTTTCCGAACTCGAGTCACTTGCGCTTTCCTGGGAAGCATCGGTGCTGGCAAGCGACGCGTTGCTTGTGTTCGCCGAGGTCTTGGTCGCTTCGCCCTTGCTCGTTACCTTCGGCGTTGCGTCCGATTCCCAGCTTTCGCCGGTCACGTAGTCGATTTCCACGCCGGGTTCCACGTTGTAGACGAACACGTTGAAGCGTATCGCCTGTCCGCTGTCCTCGATGGACTCGGCTTCCATCTGCACACCGCGCGCCACTAGGTCGTTTGCGGCGAACAGCGGCGTGACGCGGTACAGCACGTGATTGCCGGTGCTGCGAACGTAGTTGCCGACCAGTTCCTCGTAATACAGCATGCCCACCACGTTGAACGTGCGCGTGCCCGTGATCAGATTCTTCTCGTTGGCGTTTTCCCCGCACAGCTGGTGCGCGATCAGGTGGCAGCGGTTGTAGAGAACCCCGTCGTCCACGAAGTCGTATTTGTGCTGCACCCAGCCCGACGGATGCACGCGCGAGATGTCGCCGCGCGCCTCGCTGGAAACCGTGTCTTGCCCGATACGCGCGAATGCCTCGCCGCAACGTCCCTCGAAATCAAGGTCGCTGAACTGCATGAACGCACCGCGGTTCACGTCGTCGGCGCTGAAACCGGGCTGCCCGTCGTTGATGTCGATGCATAGCGCCCCGTTGTATTGCGGGATATCGGCGATGGTTGCGCGGGCGGCGCTTGCTTCCGGCGAGGCGGTTTCCGTTGTTTGGATGCTGGTGCCGTCTGGCGCCTGGTCGGTGCCGGTGGTGGGGCCCGATCCGTTTGCCGAACATCCGCCGAACGCCAGGCAAACGGCCAGCAGCAGTGCTACAAAGGGGGAGGTGAACGTGCCCTTCTCGCCCTTTGCGCGTGTTGTCGTCGTGGCTTCCGGGGAATCCGTTTCGCCGCCGTTGCTGTTGCGACTGTCACGACTGCCCGGTTCGTTTTCCGTATCCCCGCTGTTCAGGCCCGTCTTATCGAGAGTGAAGAACCGTCTACGCATGAGATCCCTTTCCGCCTTGAGGCCCCGTTTGCCTCTCCTTGCGCAGTGAAAACCTTAGTGTAGGGGGATGGCCGGAGCGTTTCTATGCGCCGGCCATCATTTTCAGATTGTTTCAACCAGATAGTGAAAGTATGGGCGAAGGTGCCGCCGGCGTTTTAGGGAGAGCGCAACCGATACCATGAGCGGGTGCATTCGAATTATCTGCTTCGTTTTGAGGAGGCCGCCATGGCAAACCCCGCCGACCTTGTTCAATCTCTTGCCAACGTCGTTTCCAGCAATTCCGACTTGCTGCAGGGCTTTTCGGGGAGCCCCGTTGACGCCATTACGCAGGCAGCCGAAATCGGCGGCATCGACCTGGCGGGCGCCGACGTAAGCGGCCTGGCCGATTCGGTTGGATCGCTGGTTTCGGGCGGCGGGTTCGACCTGGGTTCGGTTGCCTCGATTGCCGGCGACGCGCTTTCCGGGTCGGCGGTCGAGCAAGTGGAAGCCGTGGCGTCGAACCTCGGTGGCTTCGGCGGCGTCGTCGGCTCTATCGGTGGCTTCGCCGCGTCGCTGTTCGGCAAGGAATAGGTCTTTCGCAAGCTTTTTAAGGCTCGCACGGTTTGTGCGCAGCCCGCGTGCAGCTTACGCGTTGCTTTCGGGATGCGCTCGGTTTGCGCGCTTTGTGCGCGGGCTACGCAAACCACCTAAGTTATACAATTCGCCAAAATGTATAACTTAGCCTTTTAAGACGGCAAAGTAAGTTATACGTTTTCAAAAATCGTATAGAGTAAATGAGGTTTCAAGCTGTTACTTTATACAAATCAGCGACTCGTATAAGTTTGGAAGCAAAGTCAATCCGGCCATCATGAAAATGGCCATAGCTGTTTTGAAGGGGCGTTCATGGAATACCGGGAACTCGCGAAGCTCTTCTATAGGGACTCCTCGAGCGACCGGGAGGGGAATCTGGCTGCCGAGGAGATGCGCCGGCGCAATTCGGTTGGAACCTTTCAGGTTGATTACGAAACCGAAGCGGGAAAGCTGTTCCTCGCTGTGCCTAAGGAGCTGTCGACCCTCACTGAAAAGGTACTGCGCACGGAGCGCAAGGTCACGGTGCTTTTGAATAAGATGAACCCGCTTGCAGCAAACGCTGTTTTGCGGGGACTTGTTTTTGATGAAGTCGTTTTCACCAATGCTATAGAGGGTATTCATAGCACGCGCCGCCAAATCAAGGATGCCTTGGAGGCCGTATCGGGCAGCGTTTCCCGGCGCCGCTTCAAGGAATTGGCCCTGCTGTATATGGGCATCGTTTCCGATAAGGCGAAGAATCCTGCAACGCCCAAAGACGTGCGGGCGATTTACGACAAGGTAATGGACGGGGAGCTTGATGACGCACATATGCCCGATGGGGAGCTGTTCCGCAAGGATGGGGTCGACGTTGTCGCAGGTGGGACGAGTGTGATTCATCGGGGCTTGGAGCCCGAAAGCAGGATAGTTCGAGCTATGGAATCGATGCTGGCGCTGACCGAAAACGACGGACTTCCCTCTTTGTATGCCTCGCTGATTTCGCATTACCTGTTCGAATACGCGCACCCCTTCTACGATGGCAACGGGCGCACGGGAAGATATCTGTGCTCGCTGATGCTTAGCCGTTCGCTGTCGAAACCAACGGTTCTGTCCCTTTCTCGGGTAATTCTGGAGAATCGAGAACAGTATTACAAGGCTTTTCGCAGTGTTGAGAATCCCCTGAACAAGGGGGAGCTGACGTTTTTCGTGGTCGCGATGATGGAACTTGTGCGCAAGGCTCAGCTTGATGTCATAGATCGTTTGGATCTTGCCTTGAGACGGCAAGACGAACTGCGCGAGCTGATGAAGGTCATCGATAGTCAAATCGATTTGAAACGGCAGGAAAGCGAGATTGTGTTCATGCTCATGCAGTATGAAACGTTCGGGATGTTCGGAGATGCGAGCGTTGACGAGGTGAGTGCGCATTTGCAAGTGGGAACGCAGGCCGCTCGAAAGCATTTGCGTGCGCTTGAGGACAAGGGGTTTGCGGTTAAGGTGAACCAGCGCAGGCCGATGACGTTCGGCCTTTCGCGATCTTTAAGGGAGGAATACGGGATCGAACCGGTGGTTTGGCACAGTTCGATCGAATGAGCGCGATCCGTCGCACGGAGGTAGGCGGACGCAGGCGGACATGCGCGGACGCAGGCGGACATTGGCGGACAATGTCCGTAATCGGGGTCAAAATGTCCGTTTGCGCGCGGAAATGTCCGCGACGCGATAATTGATCAACGTGAAACGGCCCGCTTGCAGCTCATTGCGCAAGCGGGCCGTTCGGAATCGCGTTCCCGTTAAAAGGCTCGATGACCTGGAACTACTGGCAAATCTTTCCTGGGTTCAGGATGTTCTTCGGGTCGAACACCGCCTTGATGCCGGCCATCAGGCTAACCGCGGTGTCACCGAGGTTCTCGCGCAGGTATTCCTTCTTCGCGTGACCGATGCCGTGCTCGCCGGAAACCTGGCCGCCCAGCTCGGCGCACTTCGCGTAGGCCGCTTCCATCACCTTGGCCGACTGCTCCAGGAACTCGTCTTGGTTCATGTCCTGGCCGCAGCAGTAGATGTGCAGGTTGCCGTCGCCGGCGTGGCCGAACGAGCGGATGCGCACGCCGTGGCCTTCGCCGACGCCGAGCACGTAGCTCAAAAACGACGGGATCTTGTCGACCGGCACCACCACGTCCATTTCGTCGAGGAATTGCGTGTCGGCTTCAATAGCAGTCAAAAACGCACTGCGAACTGCCCAAACGTTGCGCTTGTCGGAAGGCTCGCTCAGCACGAGCGTGTCGAAGGCGCCCGCCTCGTCGGCGATGCCGGCCAGCACCTCGGCGCGCTGGAAGATCTCCTCCTCGTCGTTGCCGTCGAGCGTGACCAGGATGTAGGCGCCCGCCTCGCGGCCGGCCACCGTGGTGGGGATGCAGTTCGACCCGCTGAACGCCGCGGCGGAATCGACGATGTCTCGCTCGAAGAACTCGATGGACTGCGGGTTCAGGCCGGCCAGCTTGATGCGCGGAACGGTGGTGATGGCGCTTTCGGCGTTTTCGAACGGCAGGATGAAGCTCATGTCCTCCTGCGGGTTGGGCACCAGCTTCATCGTGAGCTCGGTGATGACGCCGAGCGTTCCTTCCGAGCCAATGACCAGGTGCAACAGGCTGTAGCCGCTGCTCGTTTTCGTAACCGGGCGACCGAGCTGCATCACCTCGCCGCTGGGCAGCACCACGGTCATGGCCAGCACGTAGTCGCGCGTGGTGCCGTACTTCACCGCGCGCATGCCGCCGGCGTTGGTGGACACGTTGCCGCCGAGCGAGCCGGTTTTCTCGCCGGGATCGGGCGGGTACATGAAGCCGTGCTCGATGGCGTCGGCGGCCAGGTCGCATAGGCGCACGCCGGGCTGCACGCGCACGTTGAGGTTGCTCATGTCGTAGGCGATGATCTTGTCCATGCGCATGGTGCACAAAACGACGCCGCCGAACAGCGGGGTGCTGCCTCCGACCAGGCCCGTTCCCGCGCCGCGCACCGTGACGGGGATGTTGTGCTCAAAGCACAGCTTCATGATGTCGGACACTTCCTCGGTGTCCGCGGGCAGCACGACGGCCTCGGGCGCGTGCGTGCCGTAAATGGGCATCTCGTCGTGGAAGTAGTCCTCGTTGATGTCGTCGCCGACGTAGCAGTTGTCCTTGCCGACGATGGCTTTGAGCTCGAGGATCAGCTCGGGCGTGAGTTGGTTGTATTCGGTCATTGCCTCTCTCCGAAACACGTTTTTCGGCGCCTTGAAAACGTCGAGCGGATAGGTTCGACGGGAATCATAGTGAATTTCCGGAAATCCGAGTTGGCGCGTGGGGAATTCTCACGTAATCGACGCGCGGTGCGCCTTCTCCTGCCCGCTCGCCGTGCCGGCTTGCGTCGATTCGCGTTCGGTTCGGCAGCTTGCGCAGCAGGTTCCGCCCGGCTTGTATAATGGCCGCATGACGAAACAGAAGCTCATACTCGATCGATACAAACCGCTGGCGAAGGCCGGCGCGGGCGGCTTCGGCACCGTGCAGGTTGCCTGGGACGTGCGCATTCAGCGCAAGGTGGCTATCAAGTGCATTCCGCTTTCGGAGGCCGACGTGCGCCGCGCGTCGCTTCCCGGCGCCGATGTCGTGAAGCCTGCGGCCGAGGCCCGGACTCAGCCTGCGTCGCGGCCGGCGGTCAATCCCGACGATATTCCTCCGTGGGAAGACCTTCCCGAAGAGTGCTTGCCGGTCGAGGAAGCGTCGGACTCTTTTGGGGGCGCGACGGTCGCGCCTGTAGACACCTCGGTCGCCCCTGCGTCCCGCACGTTCGATCCGGGCGTCTCCATCAGCCTGACGCAGGGCGACGCTCCGCTTGTGCATACACTCGCGCGCATCCCGGGCCTTGACGAGGCGCGTACGGCGGCGATGTTGTCGGATTCGAACATCGTGACGGTTTACGATTTCGAGATTCAGGATTCAACGGCGTATCTCATCATGGAATATGTCGAGGGGCTTACGTTGACCGAGCTTTTGCGCGACCACGACGACGCGGTGACGCTCGACGTGGTGGCGGCCATCTTCGACGGCGTGGCGCACGCGCTCGAGGTCGCCCACGGCGCCCAGGTGCTGCATCTGGACATCAAGCCCGACAACATTCTCATTAACGCTGCAGGTCAAGTGAAGGTTACCGACTTCGGTCTGGCTACGCTTGCCGATGCCTCGGGCTTCGGTCAAGCGGGCGGCGGGACCATCGGCTACATGCCGCTCGAGCAGATGCGCCAGCAGGATTTGGACGTGCGCTGCGACGAATGGGCGCTCGCGTCGGTGACCTACGAGATGCTTGCCGGCGAGAACCCGTTTCTGGCGAACGACCTGTTCGCGGCTCAGGAAGCCATCGAGGACGGCGAGCTGGTGCTGCCGTCTTTGTGCTGGGACGACCTGGACGAGCAGGCCGACGACGTTATTTTCGACGCGCTTGACCCCGACCGCGACAGGCGCTACGCAACGGTCGCGGATTTCGCGGACGATTTGGCGCCTTACCTGGGCGATGTTTTGGAAGGGACGCGGGCGCTTGCCGCCGTCGTGAGCGGTCCGGCGGAAGAAGAGCCTGCTGAAGAGCCGCCCGCGCCTGCCATACCCTTGCGTGAGCGCATCACGCCCGGCATGGTGCGCGTCGCGGCGCATGTGTTCGGTTGCGTGGGGTCGGCGCTCGTCGCGTTTTTCTCGCTGACGAACATCCCGGAAACCTCGGGATTCGAGAATCCGCTGTTCTGGGGCTTGCTGGCGCTGGTTTCTCTCGCGGGTGCGCTTCGCCCGCACTTGGGTGCGCTGCTCGCCTTCGTTGCGCTTTCCGTGATGACCATATCGCAGGGCATCCCTGCCGCCGGCTGCCTGTTTTTGGCGGCGACGGGCGTGTGGTGGTGGTTCGTCGGCCGCGGGGAAGCGGTTGGCGAAGGGGAAGCGGGTGCTGCGCATAGCCGCGTACGGGTCGCCGTCGATGCGCCGGCGAACGCGGCGTTGGCGCTGCCGTTTGCCGGCGCGATCGGCTTGGCCCCGCTCGGCCCGCTTGTTGCCGGGTTCAGCTTGCGGCCGCTTGCCGCCATGGCGACCGCGTGCTTCCAGGCCTTTGCGGCTCTTGTGGCCGCATCGTTCACCACTGGGTCTCTGCTTGGTTGGGATGCGCTTGTGAACTGGGATTTCTCAAGCAGTACTACTTTGGGGATGATGCCGATTGACCGGATGGTTTCGCTGCTGAGCGACCCGCAGACGTGGATTGTGGCTGCAAGCTGGGTGCTTGCGGCGGGCGTTGTGTCCGTGCTGCGCCTGCGCCCGACGCGCCTGTTCGCAGCGTTGGGTGTGGCGGCGGGCGCGGCGTTGTTGCTGACGGGCCTGGCTGTTGCGGCAACGGTCGGAGCGCCCGCCGGGGCGCAGTCCGGCTTGCTGGCACTTTCCGCAACCGACCTCGCCGCCGTCATCGTTCCGGCAGCCATCCTATTCTTCG
>CAVBAM010000063.1:0-7054 GCA_963593315.1 Candidatus Methanomethylophilaceae archaeon
GGCGGCGTGGATCGAGCAGGAAATGGGTTCGCATCTGGCCTACATCGACATCAACATGGGCTGCCCTGCACGCAAGATCGTCACGAAAGGCGACGGTAGTGCGCTCATGCGCGATCCCGAGCTGGCGTCCGCCATCGTCTCCGCTGTTCGCGGGGCGGTTGAACATCCGGTAACCGTGAAGTTTCGGCGCGGATGGGACCTAGGCGACGAGACGGCGCCCGACTTCGCGCACCGCATGGAAGATGCCGGGGCGTGCGCGGTCGCCGTGCACGGCCGCTTTGCGCAGCAGCTTTATCGCGGCAGCGCCGAGTGGGACTGCATTGCGCGCGTCAAGCAGGCCGTGAGCATCCCCGTCGTCGGCAATGGGGACGTGCGAAGCGGGCGGGATGCTTGCGCTCTCGTCGAGCATACGGGCTGCGACGCCGTGATGATCGGGCGCGCCGCCGAGGGCAATCCCTGGTTGTTTGCCCAGGCCGCGGCCGCGCTGCAGGGACGATCGGAGCCTGCCGCCCCCGATGCCGTCGGCCGCATCGACATGGCGCGGCGCCATGCGCGTCTACTGGCCCAGCGCGAGGGGCGCAACATCGTGCGCATGCGCAAGCACGCGGCCTGGTACATGGCGGGGCTTCCCGGTGCCGCAGCCGCGCGCGGCAAGATCAATGCCTGCGTCTCCGTTGAGGATTTCGACGCCGTGTTCGACGATCTGCTCGAGGAAGTGGCCCGCCATGCATGATCCGTACCGGGCGCTGTACCTGCATCTGCCGTTCTGCGTGAGGCGTTGCGCCTATTGCGACTTCGCCACCAGCGCCACTGCGGCCGAAAGCCCTGAAATCGACGCCTATGTCGAGGACTTGTGCTTGCAAATCCGCCGCGCGGCCAAGCGCGGCGACCTCGCGGATATCCGCACGGTCTACCTCGGCGGCGGCACGCCCTCGCACGTCGGGCAGGCGCGTCTGTCCATGCTGCTGTACACGCTTTCGCTGTCCATGCGCTTGGAGCCCGATGTCGAGTGCTCCATGGAAGCGAACCCGGAAAGCCTGACCGCCCCCATGGTCAAGGATATCTGGGCGCTTGGCGTCAACCGGCTTTCTCTCGGTGTTCAGAGCTTCGACGACGCGGTTCTTTCCATCCTGGGGCGCGCGCATGATGCCGCCGGGGCCGCCCGTGCAGTCGAGGTCGCTCATGAGCGTTTCGAGAACGTCAGCGTGGACTTGATGTGCGGCATTCCGGGGCAGAGCCGCGACTCGTTTGCGGCGAGCGTCAAACGTGCCATCGAGCTGGGCGTTTCGCACGTAAGCGTCTATCCGCTCACGATCGAGCCGCACACGCCCTTCGACCGCATGGTGCTTTCCGGCGAAATGCCCGAGCCCGACGACGACGTTGAGGCCGACCAGATGCGCCTCGCGGCCGATTTGCTTGCTGCCGCGGGCTTCGTGCGCTACGAGGTGGCCAGCTACGCGCGCCCCGGTTTCGAATGCGCCCACAACAAGGCGTATTGGACGGGCGTGCCGTATTTGGGTCTCGGCAAGAGCGCGGCCACCATGACCCAGGACGCCAACCGGCGCATGCGCATGCAGGACGGCCAGGTGACCGACGACTTAAACGTGGCGCAGATGGTGGCGGAGGATTTGATGCTCGGGATGCGCATGTCCGTCGGCATTTCCGACGAGGCGCTTGCCCGCGCGGCGGCGCTGCTTCCCGCTGCGCCGGCCACGTTCGAGGCTCTCGTCGGCAAAGGACTCGTTGTGCATTCGGAATGTCGCTGGCGCCCAACCGAGCGCGGGTGGCTTTGCGGTAACGAGCTGTATGGGGACATCTTCGACCTGGCTCCGTGAGCCGCGTTCGCTATCGTTCGTGCCTGGTGGTTCCCGCTTGCCCCATACAGGGCTTGGGCGCGACCAGTCGCGAAATCAACCGCTTCCGGTATTCTTCGTTACGATTCGGTGCAATCCTTAGCACTCCAGGGCATCGGCTGCTAACATAGCAAGTTGCGAAATGCCCAACGTGTACGAACTATAAGATGGGAAGGGGTGCAATCGTGCTTTCCGATAGGCGGCAGAAGGTTTTGGCGGCTTTGATCGAGGAATACGTCGCGCGCGCACTTCCCGTCGGCTCGCGCACGCTCACCGAGCGCTATCAGCTCGGCGTGAGCGCCGCCACGGTGCGCAACGAGCTTTCCGTTCTTGAAGACGGCGGCTACATCGCGCAGCCGCACACCTCTGCCGGGCGCGTGCCGACCGACTATGGTTACCGCGCCTTCGTGGACAACCTGCTTGCGCAGGGTCGCGGCGACGAGGAGGATGAGCGTTGCCAGGAAGCCGCCGACAAGCTGCGCGAAAGCGCCAGCGAGCTCGACGACTTGGTGGAGCAAACGTCTGCGGCGCTTACGCGCCTAACCGATTGCCTATCGATCGTGCTTGCGCCGTCGGTGCTCGACCTGCACATCAAGCAGCTCTCGCTTATCTCGATGAACCCGCACCGCGCGCTGGTGGTGGTGGTCACCGAGGACGGGCAGGTGTTCAATCGGCAGATGGAGTTCGCCGACGAGGTGTCAAGCGACGAGCTCGCGCGCGTGCAGCACCTGCTCAACGAGGTGTTCGGCGGCAATTCGCTGCACGACATCGAATGCGGCCTGGGTGCGGGCATGTCGGAAGCGTTCCGCGATCCGGTGGTGCGGATGGCTCTTGACGAGGTGCTGTCGTGCATCAAGGAGGGCGAAGGTTCCCGCGCGCACAGCCTGGGAGTCTCAAGCCTGCTCTCGCAGCCCGAGTTCAGTCAGTCGCAGTCGATTCTGCCGGTTATGCAGATGCTCGAGGACGACACGGTGCTGCTGCACATCCTCGACGACACGGCGGCATCGCCCGACGGGCTGCCGGTAGTGCGTATCGGCGCCGAAAATGACGCCGAGCAGCTTTCCGGCGTCTCGGTAGTGGCAAGTCGCTACGGGCGCGGCGAGGCGGCGGGCGTGGTCGCGGTCATCGGCCCGACACGCATGGATTATTCGAAGGTTATTCGCGCGGTCCGCATTGCCGGCACCGCGCTTGGCGATATGTAACTGTTGGTTGGGGGCGGCTTGGGCTCCCTGGGAAAGGTAGTTTCAACTCATGGCGAAGGACCTCTACGAAGTTCTGGGCGTGGCCCGCGACGCGACCGAGGCGGATATTAAGAAGGCTTTTCGGCGCAAGGCGCGCGAGCTGCATCCTGACGTCAATAAGGCGGCCGATGCGGAAGACCAGTTCAAGGAGCTCAACGAGGCGTACGACGTCTTAAGCGATGCGAACAAGCGCGCGCAGTACGACCGCTTCGGCACCATTCCTGGCGCGTCGGGCGGCGGCTACGGCGGCGCAGTCGATTTCGACGACCTGTTCGGCGGCGGCTTCGGCATGGGGGATATCTTCAGCAGTTTCTTCGGCGGTGGCGGCGGTGCGCGTCAGCAGCGTCGTGAAGGCCGCGACATGGGCGTCGGCTTGCGCTTGACGCTTGAAGAGGTTGCCACCGGAGCCAAGAAGGAAATCGTCTACGACCGCTTGGCGCCGTGCCCCGACTGCGACGGCACCGGTACGGCCGAGGGCGGCACCGAGGTCACCTGTCCCGAGTGCCATGGCAAGGGCCGCGTCGTCACCGTGCAGCGCACCTTCCTCGGCGACATGCAGACTCAGTCCACCTGCGGAAAGTGCGGCGGCACGGGCAAGGTTATCGACAAGCCGTGCACCGAATGTGAAGGCCAGGGGCGCGTGCCCGACCGTCAGCGCGTCACCGTCGAGGTGCCCGTCGGCATTCGCGACGCTCAGCAGCTGCGCCTCACCGGTTTCGGCGAGGCGGGCGTGCGCGGGGCGCGTTCCGGCGACCTTATCGTCACGTGCCGCGTGCAGCCGCATGAGTTCTTCGAGCGCGATGGCGATGACTTGCATTGCCGCGCGAACGTGTCGGTTGTCCAGGCGACGCTCGGTTGCGAAATCGAGGTCGATGGCATTTTCGAGGACGAGAAGATCACTGTGCGTATTCCCGAGGGCCTGCAGAACGACCAGGTCGTGCGCGTGAAGGGCTTTGGCATGCCTCGTTTCCGCAGCGACCAGCGCGGTGACTTGTACGTGCATGCGACTGTCGAGGTTCCGAAGAAGCTCACCAAGAAGCAGCGTGAACTGTTTGAGCAACTGGCTCACGAGCTGGGTGAAGACGTAGCCGAGCAGCGCACCCCCCTGCAGAAGCTGCGCGATCGGTTCAACTAGCAGGCTGGAGCGCAGAGGAGCGTTGCCGGTTAGCTTGATGCGCCGTTGACGCCCGGACGGTTCGGACGGGACTTGTCGATGCGCGCTAGACGGAATTCGGATGCGGTTGCGTTGCCGGCGAGGCTCGATGCTTTGTTCTTCGCAAGAAAGTTGCGCAGGTCAAGAAAGTTTCCGGTATAATCCTTCGAGCTGTTCGGGTTGCCGGACATGCATAACGGATCCATAGCTCAATGGTGGAGCAGGGGACTCATAATCCTTTGGTTCTCAGTTCGAATCTGGGTGGATCCACCAAAAGACCAGGCCAGAGACCAAAACTCTCTGGCCTTTTTTAATACCATGGGTCTCATGGGGAAATTCGGGTGTTAATGGGAATCCACTGTTTATAACTAGAACATACGTACGCTTTCTGATATCCTAGTGTACATGAAGCAGATTGAGACATATCAGAAGATTGTGCCGAGCGAAGATGCCGGACGGTTGAATGACGCGCAGCTTGAGGCTGTGCACGCAACCGAGGGGTTCGTTCGCGTAATCGCGGGCGCGGGGACGGGGAAGACGCGGGCGCTGACGGAGCGCTTTGCCTATTTGGTTAACGAGCTGGGCATCTTGCCGGGCAACATCTTGTGCGCCACGTTCACGAACAAAGCTGCGAATGAGATGCGCCATCGCATACGCTTGCTCACCGGAGATAATGACACCGGCTATATCAACACGTTCCACGGGTTTTGCGTGTCGGTGCTGCAGGAAGACTGCCATGCACTGCAATATCCCAAGAGTTTTCTGGTGCTGGACAATTCCGATATCGACGCCATGCTGCAAGTCATCTACGACGAGCGGGGGCTGACGCTTCGCGACATGACGTTTTCAAATGCGCGTGACATGATCGAGATGATCAAGTACAAGGAGCGTCCCACTTATCACCTCGATATGCTTGCCATGCCCATCGCTCAACTGAAGCAAAAGTACGAAGCTGCGCAAACGGTCAAGGACATCATTTTCTACGGGTATTTATACCAGGAAAAGAAGTGTTTTGGACTCGACTACACCGATCTTGTCGTCTTCACCTTGCATTTGTTTGAACAGTTTCCCGATATCCGTCTTAAGTGGCAGCAGCGCTTGGAATACATCATGGTTGACGAATTCCAGGACATCGATGAACCGCAGTACCGGCTCATGGAAGTGCTTGCCGAATATCACAAAAACTTGTTCGTGGTCGGGGATCCGGATCAAACAATTTACACCTGGCGTGGGGCGAATATTCGGTACCTACTTGATTTCGACGTCTCGCATTCAGGCTGCCGAACTATCATGATGCTCGAGAATTATCGAAGCACGCCGCAGGTCATCGGTGTGGTGAACTCGCTTATTGCTAAAAATCGCCAGCGGATGGATAAGAGGCTTACTGCTTGTAGAGTGCAGGACGGTCCGACGGTATGGCATCATGCCCCCGATTCAGCGAGCGAAGGTAAATGGATTGCCGAAGGCATCGAGGCGCTGCATGGCGAAGGCATCGCGTATCGCGATATCGCCGTGCTGTATCGCGCGCATTACGCTTCGCGCCCCGTCGAGGAAGCTCTTTGTGCGGCGAAGATCCCGCACATGGTCGCCAGCGGAGCTCCATTCTTCACCCGGCGTGAAATCAAGGATGCCTTGTCATATTTGCGGCTTATCGCCATTCAGGATGACCTGTCATTCCAGCGTGTCGTGAATGTACCTAAGCGCAACTTAGGGCAGCGCCGCATGGCCTTTCTGCGAACTTGGGCCGACGAGCATGCTTGTACGCTGTTTCAAGCACTTGAGCAGACGATTGATGAGGAGATTTTCGAACGCACGAAGGCAAAGCAGTTTCTTGGCCTGGTGCGGCGCTTCCGTTCGTCGGTCGAGGGTCGTTCGGTCTCGGAAATCCTCGCTGCGTTGCTTGACGAAAGCGGCTATGAGCGGATGCTTCGCACCGAGGGTAGCCAAGAGCGTCTGGACAACATCGCCGAATTAAAGCAGTCGATATACGAATTCGAGTCAACCTGCGGGGAAGAGGTCGGCCTGCTCGATTATCTGCAACATGTCGCGCTGCTCAACAATTCCGACGCCTTCGACCGCACCCGTGACCGGGTCAAGCTAATGACCATTCATGCGGCGAAGGGGTTGGAATTTGCGCACGTGTTCGTTTGCTCGTTATCCGAAGGGGTGTTACCTTCGAGGAAGACGGAAACGCCCGAAGCTATGGAGGAAGAGCGCCGGCTTGCGTTCGTCGCCATGACGCGGGCGCGGGACGGCCTGTACCTCTCCGAGGCGGAGGGGTTCTCGCATCAGGGCTCGCCGCGCTACCCCTCGCGCTTTTTGCTCGACATCGACCCGGCGACGATACGGTTTTCCAACAGGCCCAGCGATGACGCGCTCGATGACGCAAGGGACTCCTATGCCGTGTTCGATCGCTGGCTGGCCGACCGCGCTCGCAGCGCGTCAATCGCGGTGGGGCAGCGGGTGCGCCATGCGGTGTTCGGGGAGGGTAGTGTCGTGGGAACCGATGAGCAGAAGAAGGCGTACGTCGTCGAATTCGACGATCTTGATACGCCGCGCTGCATTTCGTTCAGGGCAAAGCTCGAAGTAATGGGGGCATAGATGCTTTTTCAGGGTATAGCGGCAAGGTCGGCGGCGGGTTGCCGCGCTACGGTACACTCGAAGCTATGAGCAAACCGGAGACATTTCAACAATTCAACCCCGAACGGGGGTTTAGCGACCCTTCGTCTTCCTTGAATGGTGAAGGGGATTGCTTCTCGTCGCAGCTCGGTGCCCCGCAGGCGGGCGGCGTGGACGCTGTGGGTCTC
>CAVBAM010000064.1:0-7034 GCA_963593315.1 Candidatus Methanomethylophilaceae archaeon
TGGACTACATCGCCATCGGCAAGCTGCGCAAGGAGCACGTGGCCGAGGTCGTTGCGGGCATCGGAGAGGGCTGCCGTCAGGCGGGATGCGCCCTGGTGGGCGGGGAAATGGCCGAGCATCCCGGCGTCATGGATCCCGATGATTACGACCTTTCCGGCTTCACCGTCGGCGTGGTCGATCGCCCGAAGATGCTCGACCCCGAAAGCGTGCAGGAAGGCGACGTGCTTATCGCCCTGGCGTCTTCCGGCCTGCATTCCAACGGCTATTCGCTCGCGCGCAAGGTGTGCGTGGAGGGCAAGAGCCGCGAAGAGCTGCTCGCCCCGGTTGCGGAACTTGACGGCCTCTCGGTTGCCGACGCGCTGCTCACGCCGACGCGCATTTATGTGAAGCAGGTGTTGTCCGTGCTGCGCGAATGCCCTGGCGCCGTGCGTGCGTTGGCGCACATCACCGGCGGCGGTATCACCGAAAACCTCAACCGTGCGCTGAACGGCCGTGTTGATGCGCGGGTTGAGCTGGGCATGTGGCCCGTTCCCGCGGTGGCGAAGTACGTATGCGCGCAGGCCGGCCTTTCCGAGGCCGAGGCGCTTAAGACCTTCAACATGGGCACGGGCATGGTGCTCATCGTCGACCCGGCACGCGCCGACGAGGTTGAAGCCGCGCTTGCGGCCGCTGGCGAGAAGACCTACCGCGTGGGCGGCATCGTCGCCGGCGCGGGCGAGGTGCAATACGCCAACGAGGGCAACCTGTACGCCTTTGGCGAGTAGTGAGGTATAGCGAGCAGGGTTGGCTCGTTAAGTTCACCAAGACCGATGTTCCGGCTTCGCCGGAAGCGCGCTCTTGCGAACGCGCCTACAAAAACCTGGCAGCGACGTTAACATTGACCTGGGGTTATTCGTAGGGTCGTTCGCAAGAGCGACCACGCGCCGCGAAGCGGCGCCTATCGGCAAACGAACCGCCTGCAATAAATCCCCGCAGTTCCTTACGGGCGCTTGGTGCCGCAGTTGCTGCAGAAGGCGCCGGTGTTGTGGGCGCCGCAGGCGCAGTCCCAGCCGGCGTCGGCCACCGGCGCGGGAGAGCCGCAATTGGAACAGAACTTGCCGGCGTTCTTCGCGCCGCACGAGCAGGTCCACTCGCCCGCCGCAGCCGCCGGGGCCGGCTTGGGCGCGCCGCAATTCCCGCAGAACTTGCCCGTATTGCTTGCTCCGCACGCGCAGGTCCAGGCTCCCGCGCCGCCCGCAGCGCTGCCCGGCGCAGCGAACCCGCCGCCAGCAGCCATGTTGTACTGGCTTTGCGGCACCCCGCCGCCCTGCTGGTTGAACAGGTTGCCGGCATTCATACCGCCGGACATGCCCGCCATGCCCATTCCCATGAAACCCGTCATTGCGCCGGCGTCGTTTGCCGCGGCAGTGCGCATCGCGTCGGATTGCGCCGAGGCGATATTGGCGGCTGCCATGGCCGGGTCGCGCATAACGGCGGCTTTCTGCAGGTCCTTGATCATCCGCTCGTCTTCCTCGGAGGCGGCGATGCTGTTCACGCCGAACGCCGCCACCTCGATGCCGCGCAGCTGACCCCACTGCTCGGAAAGCACCTCGTTCAGGGCCGCGGCCAGCTCGGTGGTGTGCGCGGGCACGGCCGAGTAGCGCACGCCCATAGCGCTGATCTTGGCGAAGGCCGGCTGCAGCGCGGTTAGAAGCTCGCTTTTCAGCTGCGAGTCGATCTTGTCGCGCGTATACGCCTCCTCGACGTTGCCGCACACGTTCTTGTAAAACATGAGCGGGTCCACGATGCGATAGGAGTACTCGCCGTTGCAACGCACCGAAATGTCCACGTCAAGGCCGATGTTTGCGTCAACCACGCGGAACGGCACCGGGGTGGGCGTGCCGTACTTGTTGCCCACGATTTCCTTCTTGTTGAAGAAATAGATGCGCTGGTCTTTGCCCGTATCGCCGCCGAAGGCGAAACGCTGCCCCACGCGCTCGAAGCTCTTCATCAGGCGTTCGGTGAACGTTCCCTCGCCGAAGAACAGGCTCGGTTCGGTGGACTGGTCGAACAAGAATTCGCCCGGCTCTCCGCAGGCGTCCACGATGGCGCCCTGCTCGACGATGATCATGAACTGCCCGTCGTTGACGGCGATGATGGACCCGTCGGAAATGATGTTGCTCTCGCCCTTGGTGTTCGAAGAGCGCCCCTTGTCGGAGGTACGCTTCTGCCCCTTGACCACGAGCGTGTTCGCATCGAGCGCCTCGGCGTAGAAATAGTCGCGCCAGGAATCCGCCAGCACGCCGCCCGCCGCGCCGATGCCTGCTTTGATGAGACCCATGTGTTCCTCCTCGTTCTAGAAGCCTGCTTTATTTCAACAGCTTGAAAACTACCTTATCCTGCCAAATCCCTTCGACGGCGAAAACGTTTACTGCCTGTCATTATTGTCGGGCTCTACGCGCCGCCGCGTCACGAACGACGTTACGAACGTATCGCGGCTCCCGGTGATATTCACCCCGCCGCCGTCCACATAGCGAAACGCCGTGGTCTGCTCTTTCGCCGTTTTCATCTGCGAATAGAAGTACCAGCACACGCCGCCGGCCACCGCTAAGGGCACCACGCCGTCCACGAGCACCTTGCTGAAGGTGTCCTTGATCTCCAAAAACGCGACGTCGATCCCGACGCAGATCAGGCATACGGCCACGAAGATGCCCAAAAACCACAACACCACTTTCAGCGGCGACACCGGCAGGTCGCCCACGAGCCGTCCCGTCTGGCCGTTCATGGCGAACAGATAGTCGTCGTCGTTCCACTGGGTGTGCAGCATCCACACCGGCAGCAGCGCCTGCGATACCTCGTCGATGTCCGTCTGCGAGCTGACGTTTCCGGAATTGACCTGGTCATAGCCGGTGACGCTTTGACGAAGCTGCTCGGCGAGCGTGTTCTTCATGCGCCCCTCGGCGCGATCGGCGCACGCGTCGGCGTCCTGGTCGTAGCGTTCAGCGGAATATCCGGGCAGGTATGCCACGGAAAACGGAACCAAGTCGTCGTAGTCGAAGGGCTCGATGGCGTCCATATGGCCGTCGGGCATCTTCGCCGAGCCGTCGGCCGGGATGCGTGTGAACGACGAGTTGCCCTCGCGCCAGGCGCGGTAGACGTCGGTTTTCGTCACCTCGTCCTTGCCCTCGCGCCAAGTGCTGATGTTGCGCGCTTCGAAGGTGCCGCTGCCGGCCGCGCGGCCGTTATATAGCCAAAACGGCACGTAAACGCCCTGCACATGCGCCACGCGGTTGGCCGAGGCGAATTCCGAGGGAAGGAAGCGCTTGTGCTTGTAGTAGTTGGTGAGCGCGGCTTCGGCGGCCTGCTTGTCCAGTTTGAACGGGATGACCGAGTCGGGCTTGGCGCCGCCGGCGAACGTGCCGGGAGCCATGGCCTGGTTGCCGCAGTAGGGGCATTCGTCGATGGCCGTGGTGGCGTCGACGGTCAGCTGCGCGCCGCAGCTCGAGCACATGTAGCTGCGCATGCCGGCGCGCTCCTCGTCGTTCCAGCTGGCGCGCGAAAGGTACGCATCGATGGGGGAAGCCGCCTGATTGCTGACGTCCACCGCCGCATCGACGGTTTCCTGCGTGAGCACCGCCGATGCGCCCGCGGCCTCATCGGCCATCTGGTCGAAAGCGGAACGATTCCCGGCAGCAGCTTCTGCCGCGGCGTGCTCGGCGCCTTCGTCGGCGGCTTGCTGCTTGGCGGCGTATGCTTCCTCGATCTGCTGCGGCGTGAACGACGAACCGCAGTAATCGCATTCGAGCAGGCCCGATTTCCCCACGTAATGGACGGGGCCCATGCAGTTCGGACATTGGTAATTGACGGACTCGGAAGCCATGGCGCTACCCTTCTTTCGAAAACGGAACGGGCGGTTTGCCTATACGTTTTAGGATAGCAGACGCTCTAGCGACGAGAGACATATCAACGAAAATCACGGCTGCGGAAACCGTGGCGAAAGCGACGACCAATGGAGGCAAGCGGCCTTTGCGTTTGCCGGCCGCTTGCCCGCAAATTCTAACAGTTTAGTCGATCTTGAAAACCCAGCCGTGCTTGTCCTCGACGGCGCCGTCCTGAATGCCGGTCAAGGTCTCGCGCAGCTTCTTCATGACCGGGCCGATTTCGGTGCAGCCGGCCGGGAACGTGACGGTCTCGTCGGCGCCGTAGACCTTGTTGTCGATCTGGCCTACCGGCGAGATAACGGCCGCCGTGCCGCACAGGCCGCACTCGACGAACGCGCCGGAAGCAACCTCTTCCCAGGTCACCGGGCGCTGATCGACGGTCAGGCCCAAATCCTGCGCCACCTGCACCAGGCTGCGGCGCGTGATGGAGGGCAGGATGGAGTCGGTGTGCGACTGCGGAACCACCAGCGTGCCGTCTTCCTTCACCAGCAGGATGTTCGCGCCGCCGGTTTCCTCGATGTAGGTGCGGCTCTGGCTGTCCAGGTAGACGTTCTCGGCGTAACCCTCGCGGTGCGCCTCCATGGTCGGACGCAGCGACATGGCGTAGTTCAGGCCGGCCTTGATGTTGCCGGTGCCGTGCGGAGCGGCGCGGTCGTACTCGGAAACGCGCAGCTTGATGGGCGTGAGGCCTCCCTTGAAGTACGGGCCGACGGGCGTGACCAGGATGCGGAAGGTATATTCCGGCGCAGGAGCCACGCCGATGACCTCGCCCGAGCCGATCATGAACGGACGCACGTACAGCGTGGCGCCCGAGCCGAACGGCGGCACCCACGCGGCGTTGGCCTTCACGACCTCTTTCACGGCCTCGACGAAGCGGTCCTGCGGGAAGCCGGGCATTTCCAGGCGCTCGGCGGAGTTGAACATGCGCTCGGCGTTCATGTCGGGGCGGAAGCAGACGATGGAGCCGTCCTCGGTGGTGTAGGCCTTCAGGCCCTCGAAGACCTCCTGGCAGTAGTGGAAGATGCCGGCGCACTCGGAAAGGTGCAGGTCATGGTCGGTGGTCAGGCCGCCCTCGTCCCACTTGCCGTCCTTCCAATGGGCTTCATAGCTGTAATCGGTCTTGTGGTAGCCGAAATCCAAGCTGCCCCAGTCCAGGTCCTTCTTCTCGACCGTCATCGTGATGCTCCTTCGTGAAACGTGCAGGTAATTGCTAGCTGCCCACTTTACACCCATTGCCCGCGGAATTTGCGGATTATCCGGCATGCGGCGCCCGCAAGGTCCAAAAAGCCCGCGCGAATTAACACGATGGAAACAATCCCCGCAACGCCACGATAAAACCACCATGAACGGGCGGTACAATCGCGCCTTGCTGTTACCGTTTCGTTACCTATCGGGCATGGGGCCCGAAGGCGCAGCGGCAAGGGAATTGAATGTGGGAGGAAACACCATGAGCGCATGGGTGAATAAGATGTTGGTGGCCTACGACGGATCAGCGCCGTCGCATAAGGCGCTTGAGCTGGCGCGCAGCATTGCCGAGCAGAATCCGCAGGCGGAAATCCTCTTCGTGCACATCGTGCCGATCATCGGCATGGGCACGGGCGCGGAAGGCGCGCTGATGCAGGAGGCGACCGAGGTGCTGCACGAAATGGAGGACCTCGCGGCCGAAATGCCCAACGCGGCACGTGCCCGCCTGCTGAAGGGCGCGTCTGCCTCCGCCGCCTCGATGATCATCAAGTGCGCCAAGGACGAGGGCTGCGACCTCATCATCATGGGCAGCCGCGGACAAGGCGGCGTGAAGGGTTACCTGGGCAGCGTCAGCTACGCCGTGGTGCAGGGCTCCCCCGTCGCCGTGCTCATCGCGAAGGACACCCCGGAGCAGAAGAAGGCGAACGCATAAGCCATGGCTCAGGAAAAACTCTGGACGAAGGATTTCGTCTTAGGGGCAGGCGTGAATTTCGCCATCATGACGAACTATTACTGCTTGATGGTCGTCGTGGCCGATTACGCCATGAAGCAGTATGGCTCCCCCGCCTCGATCGCCGGCCTGGCCGCGAGCATCTTCATCATCGGCGCGCTGGTTTCGCGTGTGGTCACCGGCGGCATCATGGACCGCGTGGGGCGCAAGCGGCTTTTGCTGATTGTCTCGGCGCTTGAGGTGGTGTTCTCGGCGCTGTACCTGGTCGGTCTTGACCTGGGCGTTCTGTTCGTGTTGCGCTTCTTCCACGGCTTTTGCTACGGTGCCGGCTCCACCACGGTGGGCACCATCGTCACTTCCATCGTCCCGAATTCGCGCAAGGGCGAGGGCATCGGCTACTACATGCTCTCGGTCACCGTCGGCGCGGCGGTGGGGCCGTTTCTGGGCATGTTCCTCACGCAAGTGGCGGGCTACCAGCTGCTGTTCGCGGCGGCGACGTTCATCGCCGTGGGCAACTTGGTGTCGGTCGTGTTGCTGAAGGTGCCGGAAGGGCGGCGCGCCTCTTCGCGCGCGGCGGCTGCGGCGAAAGCGGCGCGCGTGCGCAAGCACAAGTTCGGCGTGAAGGACTTCTTGGAGTTCACCATCATGCCGCTGTCGTCGACCTGCGCGGTGCTGTACTTCTGCTATTCCAGCCTGCTGACGTTCCTGACGCCGTTTTCCGCGGAAGCCGGTCTTGAAGCCGCAAGCAGCTTCTTCTTCGTCGTGTACGCCATCGCCACATTCGTGACCAGGCCGTTTACGGGCAAGTTGTTCGACGTGAAGGGCGACAAGTACGTGATGATCCCCTCGTTTTTGGCGTTCATCGTCGGCATGGCGCTGCTTTCGACCGTGCACCACCCCGTCGCCATGCTGGTGGCGGCCGGGCTTTTAGGCTTCGGCGTGGGAACCATCCAGTCGAGCGCGCTGGCGCTGTGCGTGCGCATGGCGCCCGACAGCCGCATCGCGCTTGCGAACAGCACGTTCTACATGTTCCTGGACTTGGGCGTGGGCATCGGGCCTTTGGTGCTGGGCGCCATCGAGCCGGTGCTGGGATACCGCGGCCTGTTCATCAGCATGTCGGTGGTGGCGGTGCTCGCGATGGTCGGGTACCTGGTGGTCGGCCGCCGCGGCGGCACCATGCGCAAGCTGCTGGCGGAGAA
>CAVBAM010000065.1:0-7008 GCA_963593315.1 Candidatus Methanomethylophilaceae archaeon
CCCTGCGCCTCGGCGGAGTCGACGGAGGCGCGCGTATGTCGAGCTCGTGCGAGCTTATCTGGCATGGGATGGAGCTTTCTTCTCTGGGTATAATGGCTCAATCATAGCAAACAGGGAAAGAGGCACCGCATGCACATCCTCATCGTGCGCAACAACTCCAACTCTCAGGCCATGGAGGCATCGCTGCTTCTGGCAACGTACCTGACCACGCAGGGAATCGACTTCACGCTCGCCAACTCGACCGACCTTGTCGGCGCGCAAGCCAGCCGCACCCTGCGCAAGGATGGCGAAGAGGGTTTCGACATGGCGGTGGCGCTCGGCGGGGACGGCACGCTTTTGCGCGCGGCACGGCAGATCGGATACGCGGGCACGCCCATCTTAGGCATCAATTACGGGACGCTGGGCTTTTTGGCGAACCCGTCGGAAAACGGCGTCATCGAGCCGCTGTCCGCAGCCCTGGCGGGCGATTGCACGCAACAGCGCAGAACGAACCTGGATATCCGCATCGTATGCGAGGGGGAAGCCGACCCCTACGCCGACGACGTAGCCGACGGCGAAGAGCCGGACGGCCCGCGCAGCTTCTTCGCGCTAAACGAGGTCGCCGTGACGCGCGGCGCGAACGGGCGCATCATCGGGTTCGGCCTGGGCGTGTCGGGCGCGACGCTGGCGAACATGCGCGCTGACGGCCTGGTGGTGGCGAGCGCCACCGGTTCGACCGCCTATGCGCTCTCAGCCGGCGGGCCGCTGGTGGCGCCGGGCTTTTCCGGCCTGGTGGCGGTGCCCATCGCCCCGCACACGCTGCATTCGCGCGCCATCGTGACGGGACCCTCCGACGTGGTGGAGATGGACCTGTCCGAAAACGCCGCAGGACGCGACGCGACGCTGTTCGTGGACGGGGAGCTCGTCGAGCTTTCACGCCCCATCAAGCACCTCTACGTGAAACGCGGTGGAGACACCATCCTTTTGCGCTACAAGGACGAGGGATTCTACCAGCACGCGGCGAAGGTGTTCTTCTAGCCGCGTTGCGCCATTCGCCAACGAAACGTGCGGCGGACATCCCTTCCAGGGCTTAACTGCCCCACGCGCGGCGAGCGGTTGAGCAAGCGCCAGGTTCGGGACATGTTCAGGACAGCCCGAAGGCTTCGAAGATGCGCAGGCGTCCCTCATCGTCGGGCCCGATGGCGGCAACGTCGCCCCACACGGGCTCGAAACGCGCGAGCGCGGCGTCGAGCAGCGTTTCGCGTACCACGATCAATGCATGGGGAAACGCCGGCGATGGCCCCGCATCGAGCAGCTTCATCGCCTGCACCAAGCCGCATCCCCGTAGAAGCTCCAAGCGTCCCAGCTCGTCGACGACCAAGAAACCGGGCACAGCGCCCTCGTCGCCCCGCTTGCTTTCGTCAGATTCGCTACACGCCTCGCGCCCAAGCTGCGCGAAATGATCGTTCACTTCGTCGATGGCCTTATCGGAGATGGCCCATCCAAGCTGTGCCGCGCGCGCCTGCCCCCCATCGGCGAATCCGTCGCCCGCGCTCGCCAGATCGCGGCGGCGGGCGAATTCGATGCGCCGACCCTGCGGCAGCAGCACGTTGTCGATGCCGAGCTTCTCGAAGCGACCCGCCCCGTCAAGGCCATGACGCCCGGCGGGCTGTCCCGGCGCGCGGGCGACCCATTGCCCCGGCGCGATGACGCCGGCTACAGCGACATCCCGACCCGCCAGTTCTACGCACAGCTTCTCCAGCCAGCGCGTTTTCCCTATTTGAACGTCACCCGTCAGAATAAATAGCATCGAAGTCTCGCTTCCCTAAAGCCCAAGCATTTGCCGAGGGTATATCATAGGCGAAGATAATTCGTCCGCGACCACCAGGCCGCTACACGGAAGGAACACCATGACCAGCGCCAAAGCCTGTTCCACGCTCAAAGCACCCGAAGGACCCATCTCGTTTCCCGGCACGTACGAGCGCGGGTCGAACTGGAAGCTGTACAACCACCTGATCGGACAAATCCCCGAAGGCATCAAGGTGCGCGACTATTGCCTGGGGCTGCATTGGTCCTATGTCGAGGCCGACTGCGGAATGGGGGTCGCTTTCACCACGCGCGGCGGTGGCAAACGCCACTTCAAGATGGACCTGCGCGGCATGGAGCTGCGGCACGTTGCCGAGCTGGCAAAATCGTGGTGCTTCGAGGAGGCGACGCTAGGAATTGCCGCGCTCAACGCCTGGTATTCGCGCCGCGAGCTGCTCGATCCCCTTGGCTGCACCTATGCCGATCCGGCCGAGCATCACGCTGAGGGAGAGCGCGAGGGGAACGGCCCCACCGATGCCTTCAACGCGTATCGGCCCGCCATCGAGGCGCTTGGCGGCAGGGCAAACGTGGTGGTGGTCGGGCACTTCCCCCACGTCGCCGATATCGCCGAATACGCCAACCTCACCGTGCTGGAGCGCAATTGCCGTGACGGGCTGGACACGCCCGACCCCGCCTGCGAGTATGTCATGCCTCAAGCCGATTTCGCCTTCATCACCGGCGTGACGCTCATCAATAAGACGGCGCCGCGCTTGCTCAACCTCGCAGAGAACGCCTGCACCGTCATGGTGGGCCCGAGCGTCGTCATGACGCCGTTTCTGCTGAAGTGGGGCGTGCATGAACTGGCCGGCAGCGTGGTCAACGACCCCGAGAAGGCGAAGTTCGCGGTGAGCAACGGCGCCGGTCAGCTTTTCGGCGAAGCGCTGGTGATGGCGAGCTTGAAAAGCGGGCGGAACGCGGGCTAGGAGAACAGATCTGCCCCGCAAGACGCAAGGAAGCCCCGCCACATACGTGACGGGGCTTCCTTTTTCAGACCGGATTGGAAAGCGTCTGCCGCTATTCGGCAGCCTTCTCCTCGACCAGAGCGTCGACGGCGGCCTCATCGGCAGCGGTAGCCTCGGGCTCGGTTGCCTCAGCGGCAGCGGCGGCCTCGGCGGCAGCGGCCTTCTCAGCCTCGGCGGCAGCCTTCTTGGCGTACTCCTCGGCACGCTTGGCCTTAGCAGCGGCCTTGGCCTCGCGCTCAGCCTTGCGGGCGGCCTCGGCCTCGGCGGCCTTGGCGGCGCGATCGGCCTTGCGGGCAGCCTCGCGAGCAGCCACCTGCTCCTTGGCGGAACCGAACTTGTCGGCGAAGCGCTGCACGCGTCCGCCGGTGTCGACGAAGCGCTGCTGGCCCGTGTAGAACGGATGGCAGACGTTGCAGATGTCGATCTTCAGCTCGGGCTTGGTGGAACGCGTCTGGAACGTGTTGCCGCAGCTGCACTTGACGGTGCAGTCAACGTACTCCGGGTGGATTCCCTGTTTCATGTCTGGTTACTCCTTTTGACCATGCCTTGGTTTCCGACCAAGGCGGAAGACAAGCCTTTGCATAGTAACACGGAACCCTCGACGCGCCCGCAAGCGCATCGAGGGTTCACGGTTTCTTCGCGAATGAACCTTCCTGCAGACGGGCCTTGGGCCTTACGCCTGCTGTTCCTGCTCAACCACCTGGGCATGTTCGAGCAGCCAGCGGTTGGCCTTCAGACGCTCGGCCGTCTCACGCAATACGAAGCCCTGGCCGTTGCCCTCCATCTGGCGACGGACGGCCTCGGGGTCGGAGGGGTTCATCGCGCGGCACGACGCCAGGATGTCCTCGTCGGTCAACTCCATGTTCTCGTGGCGGAACACCGCATCGAGCGCATAGCCGGACACAAGCATCTGGCGCGCCTGCACCATGAGCATCATGCTGAACTGCTGCTCGCCGCCCTGCGCCTGCACGAACTGGTCGAACTGAATGCCCTGCTGGGCCAGCGACATCTTGATGTTGGTCAGCAGCGTCTCGCGCATGGCCTCGTACACCTCGTCGGCGATGCGGCCCTTGAAACGACGGCCCAACTCCTCGGCCGCCATGGACAGCTTCATCTCGTTGTATTCGTTGGCCGCCTGGGCGCGCAGGCGCTCGGCAACGCTGCCGCGCAGGGCCTTCGCATCGCGCACCATCGGCATGTTCTTCGCGACGAATTCGTCATCGATCTCGGGAGTCACCTTGCGCTGAAGCTCCTTGACGGTGACGGTGCACTTGAAGGGCTCCTGGGCGTCGGCGGGCATGTTCGGCACGGTGAATTCGAACTCCTTCACGTCGCCGGCTGTCATGCCGACGAGGTTGCGCTCGAATTCCTCAGGCATCAGCTGCATGCCCATGATGTAGGTACGGCCATCGGTGCAAAGGTTGTCGAGGCGCTTGCCCGCCTGGCTCGCCTCAATGGCGATGAGCGCCGCGTCGTGGTCCCCGATGGGATGCGCCTCGTCCTTCTCGAAGGTGGCGAAGCTCTCCGCAAGGCCCTTCAGTTCGGCATCCACGGCACTCTCGTCGAATGCAAACGGCGCGACCGTGATGGTGACGGGCTCGTAGGTGTCCAGCTCGTAAGCGGGCTTGGGAACCACCTGCAAGGTGAATTCGAACGTATGCCCCCGCTTGATGGGTTCCGCGAACTGCGCCTTGGGCGGATAGGCCGGGCACAAGTTGCGCTTGTCCACCGCGAACGGGACCAGGTAATCGACGGCCATCTGCTGCGCCACCGTGTCAAGATCCTTGATGCCGAGCGCCTCTTGGGCCGCCGCCTCGGGCGCCTGGCCGGGCTTGACCTGGATGCCCATCTTCGCGCAGAACGAATAGCGCGCCACGTTGAGCGCCTGCGCCACTTCCGCCGTCGCCGCGATGGCGTCGAGCTGGATGCGGCCGTCCTCGAGCTTCTTCTCGGATACCTTCATAGAACGATTCCCCTTTACAGCTGAAATGCGGCTGCCGAACTGCAGCCAGCGGCTATTGTAACGCAAGGCCGCCGATGCGGCGTGCGGCGCGAGCATTACTCGTTTGACTTCAGGCTTTCGACCATATCGATGCGGCGCAGCTTCCCGCGCATCGCCAGCGTCACCACCACCGAGAACACCATGGTCAAAAGGAACGCGATAGCAAAGCTCGGCGCATGGATGTCGCGCCCGAACATCACTTGATCGACCTCGGCCGTGGTGATGACGTAACCTTCCATAGCTACGCCAAGGGCCAGGCCGACCACGGCACCGATAACGGCCAGCAGCAGCGTTTCCCGGTAAATATAGGCGTTCACCTCGTGCTGCGTGAAGCCGAGCACCTTCAATGTCGCAATCTCGCGCAGCCGCTCGGTGATGTTGATGTTCGTTAAGTTGTACAGCACAACGAAGGCGAGCAGCGCCGCCGCGACAACCAGCACCACGACCACGCTGTCGACGCTTTTGAGCATCGTTCGGTAGCTGCCGATGGTTTCGTCATTGAACGTGCAGGTTTTCACGCCGTCCATCGCCCGCACGTCGCTCGAGAAGGCCTCGCGCACCTGCTCGTCGTCGGACAGGTTCGCGTACAGCGTGGAGAACACCGGCGCCTCGCCGATGACCTGCTCGTAGAGCGCCGGCGTCATGATGATGGCCTGACCGACGTAGTTCTCCATGATGCCGGCCACCTGCACGCTGCGCGCCTCGCCCGTCACGTTGCCAACGGCGTCCTCGTCGTAGATGTCGATTGAATCCCCCACCGCAAGCGAGAGCTGCCGCGCGAGCTTCTCGCTGACGAGCACGCCGGAATCATCCAGCGACAATGTCGCGCCGCCCACGCGCTCGCGCAACACGTTGAAGTTACCGAAGTTGTCTGGATCGGAGGGCACCGTCACATCGACGCGATGTTCCGCCGCCCCATCCTGGCTGCGCACGATCTTGTTCTCCACCCGTACCCAGGTTGAATCGCCCTGCGCGTCGCTCTGCGCGCGGCTCGCAACCGCCTCACGCTCGGCGGATGTCGCCTCGTCGTCCATGCGCACGATGGTGTTGAAGCGATACAAGTCGCCATACTGCTTGTCGATGATGTCGTTAATGGCATTCTGCAGGCCCAGGCCTGTGAGCAAAAGCGCCGTGCAGCCCGCGATGCCGACCACGGCCATGAAGAAGCGCCGCTTGTAACGGAACAGGTTGCGTGCCGTCACCTTCCAGCTGAACGACATCCGGCGCCACAGCGGTCGGATGCGTTCCAGCAAAATGCGCTTGCCGGCCTTCGGGGCGCGCGGCAGCATGAGGGCAGCAGGACGTTCGCGCAAGGTAGCCGCCATGGCGAACCACGTGGCCGCCACCGTGATGCCCACGCCCAAGCCGGCCGACAGCAACGCGAGCGACGGATCTATCGGCGTGGGACAACAGGGCACCGCGTACATGATGGAATAGGCGCTCATGATGAACCAGGGAAGGAACTGCGACAGCGTGGCGATGCCCACCACGGCGCCGATGCCGCTGGCGACGACCGCGTACACCACGTATTTCGACGTGATGCGCGCACCGGAATAGCCGAGCGCCTTGTAGGTGCCGATCAGCACGCGCTCCTCCTCAACCATGCGCGTCATGGTGGTAAGCGACACCAGGGCCGCCACCAGGAAGAACAGAAGTGGGAACACCTGCGCTATCTGGTCGATGCGCCCGGCATCCTGCCTGAAGCTCTCCGCACCGGCGTTCTTCGTCCGGTCGAGCACGTACACGTCGATGTCCGTATCGGCTATGGCGTCGATGTCGGCCTGCGCCTCGTCAATCTGCCGCTGCGCGTCGGCAAAGCCCTCTTCGGCCTCAGCGCGCTTCTCGTCGAGCTGCGCCTGGCCGTCAGCCTGCTCGGCCTTCCCGCTTTCGTACTGAGCCAACCCCGACGCGTACTGCGCCTGGCCGCTGGCGAGCTGCTGCTTTCCGCTGGCAAGCTCCTGCGTTGCCGCGTCGAGTCGCGAACGTGCCGCATCGAGTTCATCCTGCGCGGCGGCAAGCTGGCTTTGCGCCGCGGCTCGCTGCTCCTCAAGCTGAGCGCGCCCGGCGCTCAGCTGCTCGGGGACGCCGGCGGTCTGCTCGTCAATCTGCGCGATGGCCGCCTCGAGCTGAGCCGCTACGTCGGCGAGCGAGGCGGCACGGGCTTGCTCCAGCTGAACCTCGAGCTGGCTTCGTTGGTCC
>CAVBAM010000066.1:0-6985 GCA_963593315.1 Candidatus Methanomethylophilaceae archaeon
TGCTGCGCGCCCTGGAACAGCACATCGGGAAGAGCGTCGTGCGCGCACCCTATCCGGGGCTCATGGGCGCCATCGGCGTGGCCATGCTCACGCGCGAGCAGATGACGGCGGCGGAGGGCACGCCGGCAATGGCGGTCGAACCGTCGGCCGAGCCCACAGCCCCCGCAGCCGCCCCCACGCCGACCGCCCCCAGCTCCTTCATCGGCCTGGCCGCCCTCGACGCCTTCACCTACCGCCAGCAGGCGAACTGCATCTGCCCGTTCTGCGCGAACCGTTGCAACCGCACCATCGTCACCTTCGCCGACGGCACGAGCTTCGTCACCGGCAACCGCTGCCCGCGCGGCGAGGTCACGGGCGACCCGGCCGACGCCGCGACCAAGACGGCGCTCAAGGCCGCGGGAGCTCAGGCAACGCGCGGCGAAAACCTTTTCGACGCGCGCGAGAAACTCCTGTTCCAGAACTGGCCCGTCAAGCCCGTCTGCCCCGACCGCAACATCACCATCGGCATCCCGCGCGTGCTGGCGTTCTGGGACACCATGCCGTTTTGGAACGCGCTACTGCGCTCGCTGGGCTTCACGCTGCACGTGAGCCGCCCGTCAACCCGCGCCATGTTCGAACAGGGCCTGCCGCAGGTCACTTCCGACACCATCTGCTTCCCCGCGAAGCTGGTGCACGGGCATATCCGCGAACTGGCGCGCGCCAAGGTCGACCGCATCTTCATGCCCATCGTCACCACCGTGCCCACCGAAAACGCCGCGTCCACCAGCATCTCCATGTGCGCCGTGGTCAAGGGCTACCCCATGGTGGTGAAAAGTTCCGACGACCCGGCGCGGCGCTGGAACATCCCCTTCGACACGCCGCTGTTCCACTGGTACGCCACCGCCGACCGCGACCGGCAGCTGCAAGGGTATTTCGCCGACACGTTCGGCATCCCCGCCGAGCAGGTGCGCGAGGCCATCGAACAGGCCGAAGGCGCACAGCGGGCGTTCAAGTCGCTGCTCATCGAGGCGGGCGGGCGCGCCATCAGCGCCGCGCAGGCCGCCGGCAGCTACGCCATCGTGCTGGCAAGCCGCCCCTACCACAACGACCCGCTCGTCAACCACGACCTGCCGCGCATGCTCGCCGAGCTCGGGCACGCCGTGCTGCCGCCCGACGCGGTGCCCGGCCACGACCGGGTCGACCTTTCCGCCAGCCGCCTCGACATCGTCAACAACTTCCACGAACGCATGCTGGCGTGCGCCATCTTGGCCGCCGACAACCCCGCGCTCGAATACGTGCAGCTCGTCAGCTTCGGCTGCGGCCATGACGCCTATCTTTCCGACGAAATCGTGCGCCTCATGCGCGAGCGCTCCGACAAGGCCCCGCTCATCCTGAAGCTCGACGAATCCGACGTCGCCGGGCCTTTGCGCATCCGCGTCCGGTCGTTCCTGGAAACGGTCGATGAGCGCCGCACCCGGCAGGCCTCCACGGTACAGGACGGCTCGCCCGCCGCGCAGGCCGCCAACACGCCGCGCGAGCTTCCCGACCCCTACCCCGTGAAGTTCACGAAGGCCGACCGCAAGATCAAAACCATCCTGGTGCCGAACACCTCGCATGCCTTCTGCCGCCTCATGTCGGCCACGTTCTCGCGCCAGGGCGCCAAGGCCATCCCGCTTGAAATAGGCCGCGAACATGCCATTGAGCTGGGGAAACGCTACGTCCATAACGACATCTGCTTCCCCGCGCAAATGACCATCGGGGAATCGCTCGCGGCGCTTGAAAGCGGCGAGTGGGACCCGCACACCGTCGCCATCGGCACCGGCAAGTACATCGGCGACTGCCGCCTGACCCACTATGCGGCGCTGCTGCGCAAGGCGCTCGACGACGCCGGCTACGACTACGTCCCCATCATCACCAACGACGACGTAGACTCCCACGACATGCATCCCGGCTTCCGCATGAGCCTCGGCAGCGCCATCCGCATCGCCATGGGCCTGCCCATGATTGACGCCCTGGAAGAGCTGCTGCGCAAAATGCGCCCCTACGAGCTTGAGCCCGGCAGCGCCGACGCCGCCTTCGAAGCGGCCCTCGACTGCGTCATGGACGGCATCGGGGCCCACGGCACGCTCGGGGCCGAACGCGGCTTCAAGCGGGCCATCGACATCATGTCCCAGGTAAAATACGACCGCAGCAACCCGCGCCCGACGGTGCTCATCGTCGGCGAGTACCTGCTGAACTTCCACCCCGGCGCCAACCGCGACATCGAAGCCTACCTCGAGCGCAACGGGATGGAGGTCATCGAGGCGCGCATGACCGACGTCATCCGCAAGACGTACTTCTACCAGGATGCACAGGCCCGGGAATTCCACGTCACCATGCCCCTTGCGAAAAAGGGCTTCAACCGCGTGGCGAACAAGCTGTTCGAGCACGCCCACGACGTCTGCGACCGCATCGCGTCGGCGCATCCGCTCTACGAACCGGCCTGCCGCATGCCCGAGCTCGTCGTGGAGAGCGACCCCATCATCCACCACACCTTCGACGCGGGCGAGGGCGTGCTCATCCCCGGCGAAATCCTGCACCACGCCGCGCACGGCTGCCGCGCGTTCGTCATCCTGCAGCCGTTCGGTTGCCTGCCCAACCACGTGGTCGGGCGCGGCATCGTCAAGCAGCTCAAGGAACGCTACCCCGACGCGAACATCCTGCCGCTGGACTACGACCCCGACGTCAGCTTCGCCAACGTGGAGAACCGCCTGCAAATGCTCATCATGAACGCGAAGGGCGCGGGCGCAGGGACCGACGCGGGCACGAGCGCCGCGAACGGCAAGACCGGCGCGCCAATCGCACCCAAGCCCGCCCAGCGCCGCGCGCATCCCGATGACGCGCCAATCGCACCCGTGCCCGCCCAGCACGAAGCGCACCCCGACGACGCACCCGGAACCCCCAATGCGCAGCAGGCCGCCGGCATGTCGGCCCAGCAGGAGTAGCGCCATGGCAAGACCAAGGAAAAGCGAAGCGAACCGTGCCGATGCACGCCTGGCCGAGGCGTTCTGGGAGCTACTGGAAACCACGCGGCTGCAAAACATCACCGTCGGGCTGGTCACCGAGCGCGCCCAGCTCAACCGCACGACGTTCTACTACCATTTCGCAAGCATCGAGCAGCTTGCCGACCAGGCCATCAAGCGCGAACTTGTCGGCAACGAGGCGTTCCTGCAGAGCATCTTCGACCTCATCACGGGGGTCTCAGGCGCCATTCCCGCCCACGAGGTGCTCCTATCCCGCACGCACAAGGCGACGCTGCTCATCCGCCAAGGCGGCAACGAAGCGCTCTCCTCGAACGTGAAAGCCGTCATCACGGACATGTGGCGCTCGATTTTGTGCGAACCCGGCGAGGAGCTCAAACCCGAGGCCCGCCTGATCATCGAGTACGCCACCAGCGGCATCATCGGCATCGTGTCGCGCAGCGAGCTGTACGGCGAGGAGCAGCCGACGCAAGAGTTCTTCGATTCGTTCGTCAAAAACAACGCGACGTTCTTGCTCGATCGCATATGCGAGGCGCAGGGAACCTCGCCCGAACAGGTGCGGCGCAACCTCGACACCGCCCGCCGCTTCTCCCAGTGCGGTCGCTAGGCGGCACCTGCGGCATGCCGGCCGACGTTTCTAGCGGCGCGCGGAGCTTGTAATACGCCGACAAGTAAACGACAAGCTCTACGCCGGCCGTCAAGCGCCAGCCGGCCGGCTGGCGCGCTAACCGCGCAAACCCGCCAAATGCGGATACATCGACATCGTTTGGAATCGCTCGCGCATGAACTCGTCCCCGTAGCGCTCGGCGAAATAGACCTGAATCGGCCCCTGCGGGTCAACGCCCGCAAGCCGGTTCATCCAGCAGTCGAAGGCGATAAACGTCATCGCGGCATCCAGCAGGAAGAACGCGAGCAGGCCCCAGGTTATCGTCGCCCGCCAGGCAACGGGCACGCTCTCGCTGGCACGCCAAATCGCCGGAAGGGCAAGACGGACCCAGGCAAGCCCGGCCGCGCCCCATACCAGGGCGATCCCTAGGCACGTATGCCCGCCTAAATTGAATGGTTGATCGGAATAATCCCAGGCCACAATGCCGAAAGCGTTCTCCCAAAACCATCCCGCGAACCATTCGAACGCAGCGCCTATCAAAGCCGCAGCGCCGAACAGGACGCCGGGATGCTCGTTGGACAGGTGCGCAAGCGCCACGGTCATCAGCACCCCGCCGACGCCGTAGATCGGGCTGAACGGCCCCCACAAAAAGCCGGCGCGGTTCTCCCAGCGCCCATCGACGAAATAGCTGACCACCGTTTCCCCGATAAGCCCCACGACGCAGCATGCGGTAAACACCCACACGAGATGATACGCGTCAATCGGAAAGGACGCGGAACTGGTGTCGTCGCCGACAGCCGCGTCGTCGCGGCACACGCCCCGAGCGCATGCGCCGCCACCCGCCAAGCGGTGTTGCGTGGCGTCAGAAGCAGTTGATTGGAACATGTTTATAATTCTCCCCATATGTCCATTATCGCACACTTGCAAGCCGGCCAACGGAAAACTTGCACCCGTTGCCAACTCGCAAGGTTCCCACAAGCATTCTGCAAGCATCCCGCAGAACGCCTCGCCGGAACGCCGCAAACGCTCCAATGCGCAAACGCGCAGCCTTCCCGCAAGCATCCCGCAAGCCCCGCACCCTCCCCCACAACAACCGACCGCCCGACCGCCTGTTGACTGCACCGCATTCAAAAGCCACCATATACATCGAAATAGAGTGAAATGCGCAGCGCTCCCTGCGTACCTCACCGTTCGCCCAAATCCCAAAGGGGGTAACCATGCACTACATCCACTGTCTGAACAACATCTCGGCACAAGGCACCGACAGGCTTCCCGACGGCTACCAGCTTACCGACGACATCGCGCAAGCATCCGGCATCCTCGTGCGCAGCGCCGCCATGCACGACATGGAGTTCCCCGAGGGGCTGCTCGCCATCGCGCGCGCAGGCGCGGGCGTCAACAACATCCCGCTCGATGCCTGCGCGCAGGCCGGCATCGTCGTGTTCAACACCCCCGGCGCCAACGCCAACGCCGTCAAGGAGCTCGTCTTGTGCGGCATGCTGCTCGCAAGCCGCGACATCCTCGGCGGGGCGGCCTGGTGCAAAGACGCCGCCGGCTCCCCCACCATCGCCAAGGACGCGGAAAAGGCGAAGAAGGCGTTCGCCGGCAACGAAATCGCGGGCAAGACGCTCGGCGTCATCGGCTTGGGAGCCATCGGGGCGCTCGTCGCAAACGCGGCCATCGACCTGGGGATGAACGTCCTCGGCTACGACCCCTACGTCTCCACCGAGGCCGCCTGGCGCCTCTCCCCCGCCGTCGAGCACGTGCTCAACCTCGACGACGTCCTCCATCGCAGCGATTTCGTCACCGTCCACGTGCCGGCGCTGGAATCCACACGCGGCATGATCGGCGCGCACGAGCTCGAAGTCGCCAAGCCCGGCCTGACCGTGCTCAACTTCTCGCGCGACACCCTCGTCGACGTGCCCGCGATGGCCGCCGCCCTCGAAGCCGGACACGTCGCGCATTACGTAACCGATTTTGCAACGCCCCAGGTCATGAAGCTGCCGAACACCATCGTGCTGCCGCATTTGGGCGCTTCGACCGCAGAGGCCGAGGACAACTGCGCCATCATGGCGGCCGACGAGATCGTCGATTACCTCAACGCCGGCAACATCAAGAATTCCGTGAACTACCCCGCCTGCAATATGGGCCCCGTCCCCGCCCAGGGCGGGCGCGTCGCGGTGCTGCACGCCAACGTCCCGGACATGCTCAGCAAAATCACCGGCGTGTTCGGCGAGGTGGGCGCCAACATCGACAACCTCACGAACAAGGCGCGCGGGACGTCGGCATACACCATGCTCGACCTTTCCGCCCCGGCGCCGGCCGAGCTCGTCTCCAAGCTCAACGCCATCGAAGGCGTGCATCGCGTGCGCGTGGTGAAGTAACCTTCCGACCGCGGCATCCGGCAAAAACGCGTCCGAAGAAACGAACGGGCGGGCGCTCCTCGACCACGAGGGGCGCCCGCCCGTTTTCTTTGCGCAACGCTTATCGGAGCAAAGCGGCGAATCTATTCCTCGATGGTTCCGCCGCCCACCACGACGTCCCCGTCGTAGAGCACCAACGACTGCCCCGCCGCCGGGCGCGTCACCGGCTCGTCGAAGCGCACCACCAGCTGCCCGTCTTCAACAACTGCCTCGCCCGCCTGAGCACGCTGACGATAATGCGTCTTCGCGCTCACGCGCACCGGTTCGTCCAAGCTCTCGACCGAGATCAAATTCACGTCCCCCGCACGCACCTCGCGCACCCCGAGCTCGCTGCGCGGCCCGACCACCAGCTCATTCGCCACGCAGTCCTTCGCGACCACGTACAGAGGCTCGCTCGCCGCCACACCGATCCCCTTGCGCTGGCCGATGGTGTAGTGAACCAATCCGCGATGCCGCCCAACCACCTTGCCGTCAACGTCCACAATATCACCGGCGGAAAACGCCGCCGGAATGCCGCCGCACGAGCCAGCGGCCCCGCCCGGCGCGCAGCCGCGCTCACCAGAGCCCGAACCCAAGGCCGCCGCGCCAGCCGGCGCCGCGCCGCACGCATCCTCGATGCCCAAATACCGCGCAATGAACGACACGTAATCACCGTCAGGCACGAAGCAGATATCCTGACTTTCCGCCTTGTCCGCATTACCGAACGAATGCTCCTGCGCCAAGCGGCGCACCTCGGGTTTCGTCAACTCCCCCAAGGGAAACAGCATGTGCGCCAAATCGTCCTGCGTCAGGTGGTACAGCACGTAGCTCTGGTCCTTCGACGCATCTTTGCCCCGCAAAAGCTCGAAGCGCCCCGTGCGCTCGTTATAGGCGCGGCGCGCATAATGTCCCGTGGCCACATAGTCGTAGCCCAGCTGCGCCCGGCGCTTCTGCAGGGCGGCGAACTTGAGATAGCG
>CAVBAM010000067.1:0-6976 GCA_963593315.1 Candidatus Methanomethylophilaceae archaeon
TTTGTTGGACCTGCGGCTGAACGAGGCTGCAGGTTGACTGCCGCGTCCTTACTCTTGCTCGGCTTCCGGCATTTTCAGCAGCAGGGCGAAGCCGACGATGAACAGGATGGCCACGCTCAGCACGCCGATGCTGCTCGAGCCGGTGAACTGGGTGAACACGCTTACCAGAAGCGTTCCCATGATGGTGGCGTACTTTCCGAAGATGTCGAAGAAGCCGTAATACTCGTTGGCGTGTTCCTTGGGGATGAGCTTGCCGAACTCGCTGCGCGAAAGCGCCTGGATGCCGCCCTGGAACATGCCGACGCACACGGCCAGCACCCAGAATTCCGCCGCCGAACGCAGGAGGAACGCCGCGAACAACGTGATCAGGAAATACGCGAAAATGGCGACGAGCAGCATCTTCTTCGTGCCGAAGCGCGCCGACAGGCGTCCATAGGCGATGGCCGACGGGAACGCGACCACCTGCGTCACCAAAAGCGCCATCACCAGCTGCGTGGAGTCGATTCCCAAATCGGTGCCGTAGCTGGTGGACATCGTGATGATGGTGTGCACGCCGTCGATGTAGAAGAAGTACGCGAGCATGTACAGGCCCAGCCGCTTGTCGCTCACCATCTTCTTGCAGGTGTTGACCAGGCTCTCGATGGTGCGCTTGAACAGGTTCGCCTCGCGCGGCTTGAAGTGCGTCTGATGCACGTCGCGCCAGATGGGCACGGAAAACGCCACCCACCACGCCGCCGTGATGACGAACGAGATGCGGATGCCCGTCAGCTGGTCGATGCCGATATTCTCGCCGAACAGCACGATGAGCAGGCAGATGAGAAACGGGACGCACGACCCGATGTAGCCCCAGGCATATCCCTGGCTGGAAACCTCGTCGTAGCGGTCTTCCTCGGTGGCGTCCACCAAAAACGCGTCGTAGAACACCAGCGACGCGTTCAGCATCACCGACGAGAACACGTACACCACTAAAAACACCATGGCGTCGCCGGGCACGCCCATGAGTGCGAGCGACACCGCGCCCGTGCCGATGGTGCCGGCCAGGAATTTCTTCTTATTGCCCTTCAAATCGGCCAGGCTGCCCAAAAACGGCATGATCAAGGCCAACAGGAGCGACGAGATGGTGGTCGCGTAGCCCCAGGCCACCATGGCCGATGAACCGGGGTCGACGATTGCGGAGAAATAGATGGGGATGAGCGTGGAGGCCAGCATCACGTATGCCGAATTGCCCACGTCGTACAAAACCCAGCTGCGTTCGCGCTTGGATAGGCTGCGAAGGCCGAAACCCATGGGCGGATGCCCCTTCCGTTGATGATATATGCATGTCTGCCGAACGCTTGCGGGCGCTGGCGGTTTCCTCATTCTATATGATGGCTATAATGCTTCCACGTAAAATGAAGGTTAGAACACGGAAACGGGGGATTCGCAATGCCGGCCATCATCACGCACGATTTCTTCGGTCGCGACGTTTACGATCAGCTTTTCGCCACCATCGGCGGTTCTCGCGACGAGGCCGACGCATTCCTTTTGGGAAACCAGGGTCCCGACCCGCTGTTCTATTCGATGATCAGCCCGCATCTTTTGCCGCACAACCGCCTGGGCAGCACCATGCATGCGAAGAAGCCCGCCGAGCTCATCGCCGCGCTGAAGGACTCGCTCGGCGTGCTCGACCCCGACGAGCAGCGCATCGGCCGTGCCTACGCGCTGGGCTTCCTGTGCCACTACACGCTCGATAGCGCCATGCATCCGTTCGTGTACAGCCAGCAGTACGCCATCTGCGACGCGGGCGAGCCGGGGCTGACGCGCGACGACGGCAGCGAGGTGCACGGCGTCATCGAGGCCGAGTTCGACGAGATTGTCCTCTACGCCAAGCGCGGGGAATCCATCGAGACGTTCAATCCCTCCCGCGAGGTGCTGCGCGCAAGCCGCGCCACCCTCAAGGCCATCTCGAAGATGTACTCCTATATGGCGCTCAACGTGTACGGCGAAATTGTGCCGCCGAGCCTGTTTACCATCGCCGTGTACGACTTCCGCTTCGTGCAGCGCGTGTTCTATTCGCCGTCAGGCGTCAAGCGCGAGGTGCTCGGCCGCGTCGAGCGCCTGGCCCGCTCGCATTCGTTCTACCAGTCCATGAGCCATCGCCCCGTCGAGTCGGCCGAGTGCTCCTTCGACAACCGCGAGCGCGCGCCGTGGACCAATCCGTTCACGGGCGACGTGCGCACCACCAGCTTCTGGGATATCTACGAGGCTGCCCTCGAATGCGCGCAGGCCAACATCGCCGCTTTCGATGCGGCGGGCTTCGGGCTGGAAGAGGCGCGCGCGCTGACGGGCGAGAGGGATTTCTCCGGGCGCCCCACCCAGGCGCAGCTCATCAGCGTCGAATAGGCCCGCACGACCATGCTTGAAGTGGCCCTCACCATCCCGTATTGGCTCGAGCTCGCCGCAACCATTTCGGGCGCCATCTTCGGTGCCATGAGCGCGGTGCGCGCCCGCTACGACATCTTCGGCGTGTGCTGCATCGCCATCGTGGTAGGCCTCGCCGGCGGCATCCTGCGCGACGTGCTGCTGCAAGACTACGGCATTTACGCATTTCAGAAGCCGAATCTGATCATCGCCTGCATCGTTGCGGGCGTGGTGGTGTTCTACTTCGGCAAGCTCATCACGTATTTCGACCCGGCGGTCGACTTCCTGGACAACGTGTCGGTGGCGCTGTGGGCGGTCATCGGCACGGGCAAGGCCGTCTCGGCCGGGCTCGACCTCGTTCCCGCGGTCATCTTGGGCACCATGACCGCTAACGGCGGCGGCATCGTGCGCGACATCTGCATGAATCGCGAACCCGAGGCGTTCCAAGCGGGCACGTTGTACGTGAGCGCGGCGCTTCTGGGCTGCGTCGCCTACGCGGTGCTGCGGCAGAACCACATCATCGACACGTACGCGGGCATCGTCTGCGTGCTGTTGGTGTTGGCGGTGCGCTATGCGGCCATCGTGTTCGGCTGGCGCACGCGCCCGGCGCGCGACTATTCCGACGTGGTGGTGAAACCGGTGCAGGCGGCGGTGCGCCGCGTCAAGCCGCTCGCGGGCGAGCGGGCCTCGCGCGACAAGGACGCGCGCGACGTGGCGCGCGGCAATGCCGCCGCCGGCGCGCAGGTGCTCAAGCGGGTGCGCCTGCGCCGCGGGATGCCGGCGGGCGAGGGGGCCGTGGAGCCCGGGGAGCCCGAAGCGGGAGGCATGCCAGCCGCGCAGTCGCCCGAGCCCGAAGCGGTGCCGGCCAAGCCTGAGACGCCGCCCGAACCCGAGCCCGAGCAGCCCGTTTCGCCCGCTCCCGCGTCCGGCTCCGAACCGCAAACTCCCGCCAAGTAACAGCTCGGTCACGGATTCGCCGAAAAGCCGCCGCGCCCGCCATTTGGGCGCGCCACCTGCTACGAAGTTGCGCTACACTATGACCCCGCACGTCGTTGTGCGTAAGTTCGCGTTGCGTTCGATAAGGGGGCCCTATGGGCAAGAAGCACAAGTACGACTACTTCGACGCTTTCGAGAAGCATTCGAAGATCGCTGTTGCGGAAGCGCAGCTGCTCATCGAAACCATCGAGGGGTTCACCGAGGCCGCCGAGCTCAAGGACAGCATCGACAAGGCGCACGAGCTGGAACATTCCGGCGACGACATCAACCACACCATCTTCAAGACCGTCGCCACCGACTTCATCACGCCCATCGACCGCGAGGACATCATCGAGCTGTCGCAGGCGCTCGACGACATCCTCGACGACATCGAGGACGTCATCCAGCACTTCTATATGTACGACATCCACTTCATGCATTCGGACGCGCTTCAGTTCGCCAAGCTCATCGAGGACAGCTGCAAGGCCCTCGACGACGCCATGTGCGACTTCCGCAATTTCAAGAAGTCCAAGAGCTTCAAGCACCTCATCGTCAAGGTGCACGATTGCGAGGAGGAGGCCGACCAGCTCTACATCAAGGTCATCCGCGCGTTGCATACCGACGACCGCGACAACCCGATGCGCGTCTACGTGTGGTCGAACCTCTTCGATAGCATGGAGGCCTGCTGCGACGCGTGCGAGCGCGCGGCCAACGTCATGAGCACCATCATGCTGAAGAACGTGTAGCGGCGTTTTCGGAAATCGTTCAGATGGAAGGGGCCTTCGGGCCCCGTTTTGTTTTCAGGAAGGAAGGCCATGGGGGCGGCGATTCAGCGCATATTCAAGATAAGCGAGCGGGGCAGTACGCTCGGAACCGAGGTCATGGCGGGTGTGACGACGTTTCTGACCATGGCCTACATCGTGGCCGTCAACCCCACCATGCTGCAGGCGGCGGGCATCCCGTTCAATGCGGCGCTCACGGCGACCTGCTTCGGCGCAGCGGTCATGACGGCCGCCATGGGCCTGGTCGCGAACCGTCCCATCGCGCTCGCTTCCGGCATGGGCATCAACGCCATCGTGGCTTATACCCTGTGCGGGTCGATGGGCGTCGATTGGCGCGTCGCCATGGGCGTCATCCTCATCGAGGGCATCGTCGTGCTGTTGCTGGTGCTGTGCGGCCTGCGCGAGGCCGTCATGCGCGCCATCCCGGTGGCGCTGCGCCAGGCCATCGGCATCGGCATCGGGCTGTTCATCGCGTTCATCGGCCTGAAAGGCGGCGGCATTCTGGCGGCCGATTCGTCGACGTTCGTCACCATGGGGTCGCTCACGCAGCCGACGGCCATCGTGTCGATCGTCTCCATCGTGCTCGCCGTCGTGCTGACGGTGCGCGGAACGAAGGGCGGCCTACTCATCTCCATCGTGGCGGCCACCATCGTGGGAATCCCGCTCGGCGTGACGACGCTGCCCACCGAGTTCAACTTTGCGCCCGATTTCAGCGCCTTCGCCGCGCCCTTCCAGGAACTTCCCGACGGCGGCGGGCTGGCCATTGTGCAGGTGTTTGTCCAGCCGATGCTGCTGATGTTCGTGTTCAGCCTGCTCATGAGCGACTTTTTCGACACCATGGGCATCATGATGGCCGTCGGGCAGCAGGGCGGTTTCGCGGACGAGGACGGTAATGTGGCCAACTCGCACGAAATCCTGCTGGTGGACTCCGCGGCCGCGGCCATCGGCGGCTTCGTGGGCGCGAGCTCCATCACGTCGTTCGCCGAATCGGCTTCCGGCGCGGCGGCCGGCGCGCGCACGGGTCTGTCGAACCTGGTGGTGGCGCTGGCGTTCTTCCTGTGCGCCTTCCTGGCGCCCGTCGTCGGCATGGTGACCAGTGCGGCCACGTGCGGCGCGTTGGTCATCGTCGGCTATCTCATGATGGGCGACGTCGTCAACATCGACTGGGAAAGCTTCGAATCGGCCATCCCGGCGTTCATCACCATCATCGCCATCCCGTTCACCTATTCCATCGCCAACGGCATCGGCCTGGGCTTCGTCTCCTATGTGGTGGTGATGGCTGCCCAGGGGCGTGCGCGCGAGGTGCGGCCGCTCATGTGGGTGGTGTCGATCGTGTTTCTGATCGCGTTCGCCGCGTTCTCGTAGGGGCGCGCCCGCGCCGGCGCAGCACCGCCTGCTGGGCCGCGCGCCGCCGCGTCGCCCGCCCGGCGCCGCAAGCGCACATTCGCTGTGAAAAACAGCCCCGTTATCGTTTCGTGCGCAGGCGGTTGCGGGGTTGTTTGCTATAGTGGCACTCGACTGAAACCCGTACTCAAGAGGAACCTCATGTCGCTTATCGTATGCAAATTCGGGGGCACGTCCGTTGCCAGCCCCGAGCGCATCCAAATGGTTGCGAAAAAGCTGATCGCGAAGAAGCAGGCCGGCCATGACGTCGTGGCCGTCGTGTCCGCCATGGGCAAAACCACCGACGAGTTGGTGGGCCTTGCCGCGTCGCTGAACCCCAATCCGCCCGCACGCGAAATGGACCGCCTGCTGTCAACCGGCGAGCAGGTGTCCATGACGCTTCTGGCCATGGCCATCGAGGCGCGCGGCTACCGCGCCATGAGCTTCACCGGCCGTCAGGCGGGCATCGAAACCGACAGCATGCACAACAAGGCGAAGATCGCCATGGTGCACAACGAGCGCGTGCGCGACGCCATCGACCGCGGCATGATCGCCGTCGTCGCCGGCTTTCAGGGCATGGACGCCAACGGCGACATCACCACGCTCGGGCGCGGCGGGTCGGACACCACTGCCGTCGCCGTGGCGCACGGCTTGGGCGCCGACGTGTGCGAGATCTATTCCGACGTCGACGGCGTCTACACCGCCGACCCGCGCATCTGCCCGCGCGCCAAGAAGCTCGACTGCATCAACTACGAGGACATGCTGGAGCTTTCGGGCGCCGGCGCCGGCGTGCTGCAGATGCGCGCCGTCGAGTTCGCCCGCAAATACAACGTGGTCATCCATTCCCGTTCGGCGTTTTCCGACGCCGAGGGCACCTACGTCAAGGAGGAAACCGACATGATGGAGGAAGCCGTCATCACCGGCATCGCGCACGACACCTCGGAGGTGAAGGTGACCATCCGCGGCGTGCCCGACATGTCCGGCGTCGCCGCCCGCCTGTTTGGCGCGCTGGCTGCTAACCAGGTCAACGTCGACATGATCATCCAGAACGTGTCGCAGGACGGCATCACCGACATCAGCTTCACCTGCCCCGGCGGCGACGAGAAGCGTGCCGTCGAGACGGTTGAGCGCATCGTTCCCGAGATCAACGCGCGCGAGTACGTCGTCGACGACGACATCGCCAAGGTCAGCCTCGTGGGCACCGGCATGAAGTCGAGCCCCGGTGTTTCCGCCAAGGCGTTCCAGACGCTCGGCGAGAACAACATCAACATTCTGGCTATCTCCACGTCGCCCATCCGCCTGTCCGTGGTGGTTGACGGCGCGCAGACCGCGTCCGCCGTGCGCTGCCTGCACACGGCGTTCGGTCTGGATTCGGACAGCGTGTTCGAGGAGACGCAGCTTTCTGCCGAGGAAATCGCCGCAAAGATGAACAAGGG
>CAVBAM010000068.1:0-6965 GCA_963593315.1 Candidatus Methanomethylophilaceae archaeon
ACCCCGGACCTTGGGATTAAGAGTCCCCTGCTCTACCAACTAAGCTAACGGTCCAAGTAAACACAAGCTATTTCAAACTGCTGCGCGCTGGGGTGGGTGAAGGGATTCGAACCCTCGACCTCCAGAGCCACAATCTGGCGCCCTAACCAACTAGGCCACACCCACCAAGGCGCGAAGCAATAGTATACGAGTCTTCGCGAAGAGCGCAAGCCCCAATTTTGAGAAATTTTTGAGCGGCGTCGAGCACGGCGCAAGCAGAGCGCGAAACGCCATCTAGACACGAGGCGTGCTCGTCGCTTGGGCCACGTTTCGCCACACCCGTCCAACAACGTTGCGATTAAGCGAAAACCTGGCGCGTTCTTGTGCAGATGCACGACATTTCACCCGCCGCTCGCCCGGAATAAACAGCCGCTCAACTACAATAGTAGGCAATCATTCTAAACGGAATCCCTCGCCTATTCCAAGGAGCGGCCTATGGAAACACTCGTGCTCATTTTGCTCTTGATCTGCGCCGTGCTGGTGTCCTCGGTGGTCGATCAGCTGGTGCCGAAGGTATCCTCGCCGCTTATCCAGATTGCGCTCGGCCTCATTATCGCCGTGTTCGCCGGAGGTTCGGTCGACATCCTCTTCGACGAGTCCGACCTGTTCCTGGTTATATTCATCGCGCCGCTGCTGTTCCAGGAAGCAAAAGAGGCTTCCAAGTCGGAGCTTTGGAAAAACCGGCGCTCCATCGTCGCACTCGCCATCGGGCTCGTGCTCGCCATCATCGTGGGCGTCGGCTTCTTCGTCAACGCCATCATACCCTCCATCTCGCTGGCGGCCGCCTTCGCGCTCGGCGCCGCGCTCGGCCCCACCGACCCCATCGCCGTGTCGGCCGCCGCGAAGGACGCCGACATATCGCCGCGCTGCAAGGCGCTGCTCAAGGGCGAGTCGCTCATCAACGACGCCACCGGCATCGTGGCCTTCCAGTTCTCCATCGCCGCGGCCATGAGCGGGGCCTTCTCCCCCGCAAGCGCCGTCGGCCACTTCCTCATTGAATTCTTCGGAGGCATTGCCGCGGGCCTCGTGCTCGGATATATCGGCAACCTCATCGTGCGCCTCGTACGCTCCTGGGGCCTTGAGAACACCACGTTCCATGTGCTGTTCGAAGTGTTCACGCCCTTCATCGTGTTTCTGGCCGCCGACCAGCTCGGCGCGAGCGGCATCCTGGCCGTGGTGGCAGCGGGCCTCGTCAACGTCATATCGCCACGTACCGCGGGCCCGTCGGTGTCGCGCCTGAACATCGTCTCCAGCAGCGTGTGGCGCGTCATCAGCTACACGCTCAACGGCATCGTCTTCGTGCTTTTGGGCACGCAGCTGCCGCGCGCCATGCAGGAGACGTGGAACAACGTCAGCATCCCGAACTGGCAGCTTCTGCTCTACGTTTTGGGCATCAGCCTCATCCTCATCGTCGTGCGCTTTATCTGGGTGCTTCTCATGGAGCGCATCCATCACCGCAGCGTTCATAGGCGCAACAAGAAGCAGGCGCAGATGACCTCCAGCATCGTCGAGCCGTGCAAGAGCCTTGGGCATGACGTGTTCTCGTCCATCATCATGACACTCGGCGGCGCGAAGGGAACGGTCACGCTCGCCGTCATCCTCACCATCCCCCACGCCATCGCCCAGCGCGAGCTCATCATGTTCTTGGCCTGCGGCGTCATCGTGGTCACCCTGCTTCTGGCCACGTTCGTCCTGCCCATCTTCGCCCCGCCCAAGGCGCGCGTGGACAGCGAGCAGAAGCGCCGCGACCTGGAAACGAACCTGGAAATCCTGCGCACCGTCATCGAGAAGCTCTCCTTACGTCAAACGCCTGAGAACCGCGCCGCCACGCAAATCGTCGTCGGGCAATACAACGACCGTATCGCGCGCATCAAGGACAGCAACGACCTCGAGGACGAGCCGAACATGAAGCTGCGCCTGCGCGCACTTGGCTGGGAGCAGGACTTCGTGACCAAATGCATCGAGTCGGGAGAGGTCGACCACCTTGCCGGTTACCAGTACCTCGCCCGCCTCGCACGCATGGAAGAGCTCATCAAGCATCATCACTCCCTGCGCGCGAACCTGCGCAAACGTCTTACCCGCTGGAGGACGGCAGGCAGGAGAAGCGTGCACGACATCGTCCACAAGGTACCCGGCGCCGAACTGAGCGAAACCGCCCAGGACGCGCGCGAGCTGCAAATCAAATCCTGTGAGCATGTCATCAGCAAGCTGAACGATGAGCTTGCCGGGGAATCGGCGGCCAACGCCGAGGACATCTCCAAGCTGCTGCTCGAATACCAGCAGCTACTGCGCACCCTGCGCGCGGCGGTGCCCACCATGACGGGCCTCATCCGCACGCAGGACAAGACCGAGGACATCGAGCGCCTGGGCCTGCAAATAGAGCTTGAGCAGATCCAGACGCGCTACGACGATGGCGAGCTTTCCCGCGGCGCGGCGAAGCGTCTGCGCGAGAACGTCAACCTCATGCAGATGGACTTGGAGAACAACGTGTAGCGCCACGGCGACGCGCAGGCGCATCGAACGCCCTAACGGCCCCGGCACCGCGAGATCACCTCGCAGGTTCCGGGGCCGTTTCGCGTGCGGGCGCACTGCATGCGAAACGAATGCGAAGGCAAATAGTTGAAACGAAGAAGCGGGCCGGGAGGACGAATCCTCCCGGCCCGCTTCATTGCCTATAGTCTATCGATGCCGACGGCGTCAGCCAAGACGCGCGGCTTACATCTTCTCGGGCGCGCTCACGCCGATGAGGTTCAGCGTCAGGGCCAGCACGATGCGCGCGGCGTCGGCCAGGGCCAAACGCGCGTTCTGCACGGCCGGCTCCTCGCCGATGATGTGACAGTTGGTATAGAACTGGTGGAACAGGCCGGCCAGCTCCTGAGCGTAGTGCGTCAGACGGAACGGGGCGCGGTCGCGCGCGGCAAGCGCGATAAGCTCGCCGAAGTCGTCCATCTTGCGCATGAGCGCGATTTCGGACTCATGCGTCAGCGCGGAGAGGTCCACGTCGGCCGGGATGACCTTCGCGGACAGCTCGTCGGCGGAAAGCTCCTCGGCGCCCTCGCCGGCGGCCTTGCGCAGGATGGAGCAGATGCGCGCATGGGCGTACTGCACGTAGTACACCGGGTTGCTCGCGTCCTTCTTCTTCGCCACCTCGATGTCGAAGTCGATGGGCTGGTCGGAAGAGCGCGACAGCATCAAAAAGCGCGTCGCGTCCACGCCAACCTCGTCAATGAGCTCGGCGAACGTGACCATCTCGCCGGTGCGCTTCGACATGCGCACGGCCTCGCCGTCGCGGAACAGGTTCACCAGCTGGCCGAGCACCACTTCAAGCGCACCCGGATAACCCCATGCGGCAAGCATGGCCTCGCAACGCTTGATGTAGCCGTGATGGTCGGCGCCCCACAGGTCGATCAGGTGATCGAACCCGCGCTGCATCTTGTCGTAGTGGTAGGCCACGTCGGACATGAAGTAGGTGTACTCGCCGTTCTCCTTCAGCAGCACGCGATCTTTGTCGTCGCCGAAGTCGGTGGAGCGGAACCACGTGGCGCCGTCCTTCTGGTACAGATAGCCCTTCTCCTCCATGGCCGCGAGGGAACGCTGCACGGCAGAGGTGCCGCTGTCGTCGGCGACGTAGAGGCTGCGCTCGCTGAACCACGTGTCGAAGGTGGTTCCGAAGCCGGTCAGCGTGCTTTCGATGAGGCCGAGCATTTCCTGATACGCCAGCTCGCGGAAGGCCGCGGTGCGCTCCTCCTCGGAAAGCTGCTCGTACTTATCGCCCTCGCGGTCGATAATGCCCTGGGCGATGTCCTTGACGTAACCGCCGCCGTAGCACTTCTCGGGCATTTCGACATCATGGCCGAGCAGCTGCATGTAGCGCACCGACACGGAGCTGCCGAACACGTCCATCTGCACGCCGTGGTCGTTGATGTAATACTCTTCCGAAACCTCGTAGCCGGCATGACGCATCACGCGCGCCATCGCGTCGCCGAGCGATGCCCAGCGGCCGTGGCCGACGTGCATGGGGCCGGTGGGGTTGGCGGAAACGTATTCCAGGTTGATCTTGCGCGGCGTGCCCTCGGGCAGCTCGCCGCGACCGAAGTCGGAGCGCTCGGCGCGCACGCGTGCGGCCACCGACTGGAAGGCGGAGGGCGCAAGCTTGATGTTGATGAAGCCGGGGCCGGCGATGTCAACCGACGCGATCATCGTGTTCGCCGGGATATGATCGACGATCGTCTGGGCGATCTCGCGCGGGTTTTTGTGCGCAAGCTTCGACGAGCGCATGGCGACGGTGCTGGCCCAGTCGCCGTTGGAAAGGTCGCGCGGGCGCTCGAGCGCGGGCGCGGGCTGCTGGTCGATGACGAGCGATCCATCCTCGCGCGCAGCTGAGATGGATGCGGCGATGAGGTTCTCGAGTTCTTCGCGAATCTGCATAGGTACTACTTCCTTGAGCTTCGATACATATACGTTTTCCAATTCTATCACGCGCGGCTTGCGCCCGTGGTGCCCGGACGGCGGCGCGACAGGGTTCACAGAAACCGAAAGCTCCCCTACCCTGAGGGGAGCTTTCGGGGCGGTCGCGCCTGACGGGACGACCCACCTGCTTGGATGCGGCGCCGCATGCGCACGCGACGCCGCGGGTAGTTTTCCTAAGCTGTGATGATCGTGCCCGTCTTGCCCTCCAGGCCCGCGGCGGCGCACTCGAGCGAGGTGATGAGTGCCTTGCCCGCCGGGTAGGCCTCGACGTACTCGATGCAGGCCTCGACCTTGGGAAGCATGGAACCGGGGGCGAACTGGCCCTGCGCGATGTACTCGCGCGCCTCGGCCACGGTCATGGTCGAGATCTCGGCCTGGTCGGGCTTGCCGTAGTTCACGCACACCTTCTCCACCGCGGTGAGGATGACGAGCATGTCGGCCTTGAAGTCGGCGGCCAGCTTTGCGCTCGAGCGGTCCTTGTCGATGACCGCCGGCACGCCCACGTAGCCGTCGTCGCGCTGGAACACCGGCACCCCGCCGCCTCCGGTGGACACCACGATGTAGCCGGCGTCCATGAGGTCCTTCACCGCGTCGAACTCGACGATGCGCTGGGGCTTGGGGCTGGCCACCACCTGCCTCCAGCCGCGCCCGGCGTCCTCCTTGAAGGTCCAGCCGGTCTCGGCGGCCTTCGCCTTGGCCTCCTCCTCGGTCATGAACGCGCCCACGGGCTTGGTGGGGTTTTGGAAGGCCGGGTCGTCGGGGTAGACGACGGTCTGGGTGATGACGTTGGCCGTCGAGCGCATGATGCCGCGGCGGCGCAGCTCGTTCAAGATCGCCTGGGAAAGCTGGTAGCCGATGTAGCCCTGGGACATCGCGCCGGCCTCGGGGAAGGGCATCTCGGGGGTCTTGCCGTCGTTGGCGGCGGCGAAGGCGAACGCGTTGTTGATCATGCCGACCTGCGGGCCGTTGCCGTGGGAGACCACGACGTTGACGCCCTCGCCGACCATGTCGACGATGTTCTTGGCGGTGTTCTTCACCAGCTCCAGCTGCTCGGCCGGGGTGTTGCCGAGCGCGTTGCCGCCCAGGGCGATGACGACGCTCGGGCCGTTTCCTTTGCTGTAAGGCATGGGTTCCTCCTGTTTTTGGGAATGGCGAGCTGAACCCCTGAGGGGCTCAGCTCGCGAAACATTGTGAAAGGAAGGGAAAGGAAGAAGGTTGGCGCTTTAGGAAAGCGTGGCGTACATGACGGCCTTGATGGTGTGCATGCGGTTCTCGGCCTCGTCGAAGACCTTGGACTGCTTCGACTCGAACACCTCGTCGGTCACTTCCATCTCGGTGATGCCGAACTGCTCGGCCTTCTGCGCACCGATGGTGGTGTTGGTGTCGTGGAAGCTGGGCAGGCAATGCAGGAAGATGGCCTCGGGCTTGGCCAGCGCCATCAGCTCGGAGGTGACGCGATAAGGCTCGAGCTCCTTGATGCGCTGCTCCCACACCTCGTCGGGCTCGCCCATGGACACCCACACGTCGGTGTAGATGACGTCGGCGCCGGTGCAGCCGGCCTTCGGGTCGTCGGTCAGCGTGATGGTGCAGCCGTTTTCGGCGGCGATGGGCTTGCAGGCCTCGAGCACGTCATCGGCCGGCATGCAGTCGGCGGGACCGCAGGCGACGAAGTTCATGCCGAGCTTGGCGCACACGACCATGAGCGAGCGCGCGACGTTGTTCTTGGCGTCGCCCATGAACACCAGGGTGCGGCCCTTGATGTCGTAGTTGAAGTTCTCCTGCACCGTGAGGATGTCGGCGAGCATCTGAGTCGGATGCCACTCGGTGGTCAGGCCGTTCCACACCGGCACGCCGGCGTTGGCGGCAAGCTCCTCGACGTCGGTCTGGGCGAAGCCGCGGAACTCGATGCCGTCGTAGAAGCGGCCGAGCACGCGGGCGGTGTCCTCGATGGACTCCTTCTTGCCCATCTGGGAGCTGTTCGGGTCAAGGTAGGTGACGCCCATGCCCAAGTCCATGGCGCCGACCTCGAAGGCGCAGCGGGTGCGCGTGGAGGTCTTCTGGAACAAAAGGACGATGTTCTTGCCCTCAAGGTAGCGATGCGGAACGCCGGCACGCTTCATGTCCTTGAAGTTCTTGGAGAGCTTGAGCAGGTACTCGATCTCCTCGGTGGTGAAGTCGAGCAGGCGCAGGAAATGACGTCCGGAGAGGCTCGTAGGCATGATGGGTTCCTTTCGATAGGTTCGTGCATTGCTTATATGGTAGCAAGTGCAGGCCGCGCCAAGTTTCGGCCTGCCGTTTTAACCGGTGCCGTGCGAAAGAGCACCGGGAAAAACCATGGTTACTCCCCTATCGCCCACGCAGGTGCGCCGGCGATAGGGGCGGGTTCCTTGCGGAAGCCCGAGGTTTAATCCTCGCGCCAGATGGGCATGCTCATGCAGCGCGGGCCGCCGCGGCCG
>CAVBAM010000069.1:0-6932 GCA_963593315.1 Candidatus Methanomethylophilaceae archaeon
CACCGTCGAGTACGACCCGTTCGACCCGTTCGTGCGCGTGCGCGCCACCCGTGCGAGCGAGCAGACTTCCGAGAGCGTCTTCGAACAGGCGAAGAAAAACTTGCAGCAGGAGGCGGGCGTCATCGCCGCGAAGGTGGCGCTGCTTGCGCTGATCTCCTTTGTGGGATCGGCGGCGACGGGGCTGTTCACCTACGTTATGGCCTCCATCATCTACGGCCTGTACAAGCGCATGGGCAGCATGCTCGTGTTTTTGCTGGTGCCCATCCTTTTGTTCGGCGCTCCGCTCATTTGGATGCTCGCGCCGCGCAACGGCTTCGTAAGCGCCCCTCTTACCTTGCTGTTCCTCGTGTCGGTCTGTTTCGACGTTACGAACCTGCGCGATCGCATTCGCGTATTTCGGGCCGCAAAGGTGGGCCTGTAGCGTCCAGCTCGCCCGCGCTCGCCGCTTTCGGGTTCAAAGGCGCACGTGTCGCGTTATACTTGAGGGTACCGTTGAGCGATCGCGAGCAATGTTGAAGGTGCAAAGGGGAGGTTGTGCTACATGGTCATATTGGATGAGCCTTACGCATCCCCCCAGCTCATATCGTGGCTTGCCGCTACGGGGCATCCGGTGCTCGACAATGCGTTCGCGCGCGAGGTGGCCGGCGGGGCGGCGCTGAACCTCGTCGGCGCCAAGCGGGCCATCGCCGCGATCGAGGCGGGCGAGCGCCTCTACACCAATTCCGAGAACGCCCTCGCCTGGATTTCCCAGCACGTTTCCAACGAAGGCCTGCTTCGCGCCATCAGCCTGTTCAAGGACAAGGTCGCCATGCGCGAGATGCTTCAAGCTTCCGACCCGGGCTTTTTCTTTTGCAGCGCAACGCTTGAGCAGCTGCACGCAATCGACTTTTCCGAATTGAAAGACCAGCTCCCCTTCATCGTCAAGCCGGCGCGTGGTTTTTGCAGCATGGGCGTCTACGCGATAACGTGCGAGGCCGAATGGGCATCGGCGCTCGCGAACATCGACGCCGAGGTCGCGGGCTGGGCGGACAAGTATCCCGACGCGGTCGTCGCCGTGCAGGACTTCATCCTCGAGGGCTACATCTCGGGCCAGGAATTCGCCCTCGACGCGTTTTTCGACGATGAGGGGCGTGCCCACGTTCTCAACGTCTTGCGTCATGACTTCGCCAGCGCCGACGACACGTCCGACCGCATGTACGTCACCTCGGCGGACATTGTGCGCACGCACGCCGGGAAGTTCGAGGCGTGGCTTTCTGAGGTGAACGGCTCCGTTGGCGCGCGCAACGTACCGGTGCATGCCGAGCTGCGCGTTTCCGAAGACGGGCGCATCCGCCCCATCGAATTCAACGCGCTGCGCTTCGCCGGGCTTGGTGGAACCGACATTGCCGAATACGCGTTCGGCTTCCGTTCCTTCGAGGCTTTCCTGACCGGCACCCCGCCCGATTGGAAGGCGGCGTTCGCCCATGCCGGCGACGACGTGTTCGTCATGTCGCTGCTCAACGTGCCGCAAGACGCCGACGACGATGCGCGCCTTGACTACGAAGCCCTCGCGGCGCGCTTCTCCCAAGTGCTGGAACTGCGCCGTTTCGATGCCGCGCGCCTGGGCTGCCACGGTTTTCTGTTCCTGCGCGCAAGCGGCGAGCAGGGTTTGCGCGAAAGGGACTTCCTCTTGCATAGCGACCTGCGCGAGTTCCTCGTTTCAGGCAACGGCGCGGATAGGTAGGCTGCCATGAAATTCAACGTGAAGAATCTGCTGATGGGTCTCGTGCTCATCATCGTGTTGGCCGTGGTGTTTTTGCGCGGCGACCAGTTGGTGGAGCTGGGTGAGACCATGAAACAGGGAAGCCCGCTTTTGCTGTGCGCGGCCCTCCTCACGCAGCTGGGGAAATATTTCGCGCAAAGCTTTGCCTATTCCCGTAGTTTCGCGGCCGTCGGCGAGCGCATGGAGCCGAAGTCGACGCTGCCGCTCGTGTTCGGCACGTTCTTCATGAACACCATCGCGCCGTCCATGAACTTGGCCGGCACGACGCTCGTCGTCGACGACGCCCGCCGCCGCGGCATTCCCGCCGGCAAGGCGACCGGTGCCGCGCTGCTTATGCAGATCACCATCGACGGCGCCTTCTGCACGCTGATGATCTGCGCATTCGTGTTTCTTGCGGTAACGGTGGGCCTATCGCCGGTATGGCTGGGCATGGGCATGGTCGTGGTTTTGCTCGTGGGAACCATGGTGGGGCTGCTCGTGCTCGGCGGGCGCAAGTCCGACGCGCTCATACGCGTGCTGCTCCCGGTCGAGCGCCTGTCGTGCAAGGTGGTGGCGAAGGTGCGCAAAAAGCCGCTCGAGCCGTGGGCCGAGCGCATCGCGCAGGCGTTTTCCGAGGCGGCGCACATGATCGGGCACAGCCCCAAGCCGACCTTGCAGGCCTATGGCTGCTCGCTGCTGGCAAGCCTGTGCGAGCTTTCATGCTTCGCGCTCGTCGGCTTAAGCTTCGGCGTCGACAATGCGCCGGCGCTCGTGTGCGGCTACGTGGTGGCGACGCTGTTCGCCATGATTTCCATCACGCCCCAGGGCGTGGGCGTGGTAGAGGCGGTCGTGGTGGTCGCCTTCACCAGCTTCGGCGAGCTGGCCGCGGCGGGCACGGCCATCGGCGTGGTGTACCGCGGCATCGTATTCTGGATGCCGTTCATCATCGGCGCGGTGCTCATCAATACCACGAAGGCCTTCAAGGGCGACGTGGCGAAGGCCGCGCATGACCAGGATATGGGAGCGGTCGCCGGCACTGCTGCCACCGCCGCCCGCCTGGAGCAGGAGGCGCGCGCCGACGCCGAACGTGTTCGCGCGCGCTCCGAGCGGCAGCAGCCTGCGGGCGAAACCCGCCCCATGCCCTCCGTCGAGGAACGCCCGACGCAAGCCATCAACCCTAAGGAGCTGTAAGCAATGACGCTGATCGACACGCTGCATATCGAAACCACCTCCGTCAGCCCCGAGCGCGTGGAAATGACCATGCCCATCACCGACGAGGTTCGCCAGCCGCATGGGTTCTTGCACGGCGGGGCCACCATCGCGCTGCTGGAATCGTGCGCGAGCCGCGGCGCCGATGCGCGCACCGATTTCGACAAGGAACTGCCGTTCGGCCTGGAGTCGACCATCCGCCACAAGAAGCCGGGGAAGACGGGGCTGCTGTATGGTTTGGCCGAGCTTGACCACGAGGACCCAAGCTATGGGGGCCGCAAGCAGTTCTGGCACGTGGTTGCCACCGACGACGCCGGCGACGTGGTCTCGGAAGGCACCTTCATCACCAAAATAGTCACACTCGAGCATTTCGCCAGCAAGCAGAAGCAACGCGAGGAGCGCTAGCATGTCCGGTGCTGAAGCGCCTGGGGCGCCCGTGGAGGATTTCGTGCGGGAAAGCCTGCTGGGGATGTACGACACGAACCGCAATTGGTTGGGGAATTTCGAGCCCGTGACGATCGAGGCCGGCTTCGTCCGTTCGGCGGTCACGGTTCCTGAAAAGGCGGGCAACTACTTCGGCAACGCCTTCGGCGGCTTTTTGATGTCGCTCGTGGACGTCGCCGGGTGTGCGGTTCCCTGGACGCTGGGCAAGTACGTGGTCACGCAAACCGCCGACGTGCATTTCCTGAAGGGCGTCACGGTGGGGGAGCGCATCTACGTGGAGGGCCGCAACGTGCGCACGGGGCGCACGTCCTCGGTTGCGGAAGTGCGGATCACCGGCGAGGATGACGACGATTTGCGCCTTTGCGCGACGGTTTCCCTGCACATTGTGCGCGATATTTTGCCGGAAGATGCAGGTCAGAAACCTATTTTGCCTACAGTGCGCAAATAGTTGAAAAAGTTTTCCCGAAAGCCCATCCGTTGTGGTAACATATCCGTCGCTGCGAAAGCGGCATCGGGATGTGGCTCAGCTTGGTAGAGCGCTGCGTTCGGGACGCAGAGGTCGCAGGTTCAAATCCTGTCATCCCGACCATCTTGAATGGTCAAGGCCCGGTGTTATCACCGGGCCTTTTTCATGCCATGAGAGTTGGCCGACGCACTCGGTGCCTCTAGGGGCCGCAGCAGCGGCGCGGCGTGTGCATTTCATCGAATAAGGGCTGCTCGCACGGGCATTGTGCTACAGTTCACCGCGTTGATTTCCGCACGGTCGTTGCGCCGTGGCGCATAAACGAACGAGTAATTGGAGGACGCATGAAATTTCTGGGAATGGGTGTGCCGGAACTCCTGATCATCCTTGTGGTGATCCTTCTGATCTTCGGCCCGAAGAACCTGCCAAAGCTCGGTAGCGCGCTGGGCAAGACCGTGAAGAACCTGCGCGAGGGCATGTCCGACGACAAGCAGGCCGTCGAGGAAGTCGACGAGGACGTCGAGGAGGAAGAGGTCGACGAGGAGCCGAAGAAGGTTGCCAAGAAGACCGTTGCCGCCAAGAAGAAGAGCGAGTAGCCCTCTTTCGCATAGGTTTCAGCGCGGCATGCGACAGGCGAGTCCTGCCGCATGCCGCTTTTTCGTATAGATAGGTGATCACCATGGCAAACGATAACTACATCCTCACTCCCGAGGGCAAGCAGCAGCTTGAGGACGAGCTGCATTATCTGGAAACCGAGAAGCGCGCCGAAATCGGCGAGCGCATCAAGGTCGCCCGCGAGTTCGGCGACATTTCCGAGAACTCCGAGTACGACGATGCCAAGAACGAGCAGGCCATGAACGAAGGCCGCATCGCCGAAATCAACCGCATCCTCTCCGAGGCCACCGTTGTGTCCGCGCCGACGCGCTCCAACTCCGTGCACATCGGCTCCACCGTCACCGTCGACATGGGCGGTCGTGAGCGCGTGTTCACCATCGTGGGCGGCGCCGAGGCCGACACCGCCGCCGGCAAGATTTCCAACGAGTCGCCGGTGGGTGCCGCGCTTCTGGCGCACAAGAAGGGCGACGAGATCGAGACGACGGGCCCGACCGGTCGCGTCATCAAGATGAAGATCATCTCCATCGAGCACTAAGGCCTCGCCGCTTAGCCGAGAGGCGAATCAGTTTACGCCGCGGGGCGCCGAGCCACGGCGTCCCGCGCTGGCTTTTCGGAAATGCCCTGCATTCTCCACTGCGGAAAAGGAATACACATGAGCAACACCCCTGAAGTTATTGAAGACGACCCGATCGAGGTTCGCAAGGCCAAGCGCGAGGCGCTCTACGCCGCCGGCGAGCAGCCCTACGGCACTCGCTACGACTACGATTTGCATGTCGACGAGATCAAGGCGAAGTACGCCGACGTGGCAGAAGGCGAAACGCTCGAGGAGCGCGTTAAAATCGCCGGCCGCGTCATGGCCATTCGCAATCAGGGCAAGATCATGTTCCTGGTGCTGCGTGAGCGCATGGGCGACATTCAGCTGTTCTGCCGCGTGAACGCGCTGGGCGAAGAGGTGTTCGCCCAGATGAAGGACCTCGACGTGGGCGACTGGATCGGGGCCGAGGGCGCCATCATGCGCACGAAGCGCGGCGAGCTGTCCATCGCGGTGGAAGCCTACCAGCTGCTGTCGAAGTCCATCCGCCCCTTGCCCGAGAAGTTCCACGGCATCACCGACAAGGAAACGCGCTATCGTCAGCGCTACGTCGATCTGGTCATGAACCCCGACGTCAAGGACGTGTTCGTCAAGCGTTCCAAGATCATCTCCGCCTGCCGCGCCTACATGAACGCGCAGGGCTACCTCGAGGTCGAGACGCCCATTTTGCAGGAAACGCTCGGCGGCGCGAACGCCAAGCCGTTCATCACGCACTTCAATGCGCTTAATCAGGAATGCTATCTGCGCATCGCAACCGAGCTGCACTTAAAGCGCCTGCTGGTCGGCGGCATGGACCGCGTATACGAGATCGGCCGCCAGTTCCGCAACGAGGGCATGGACGCCACGCACAACCCCGAGTTCACCTCCGTCGAGGCATACTGCGCATTCTCCGACGTCGAGGGCATGAAGGAGCTGGCGATGGGCTTTATCAAGGCCGGCCTGCACGCTGTCTCCGACACCGAGAAGATCATGTACCAGGGCAGCGAGATCGATTTGTCCGGCACGTGGCGTTCGGTATCCATGGCCGAGCTGGTGAGCGAGGTCGTGGGCGTCGAGGTTGATATCGACACGCCGGTCGAGGTGTATCGCCGCATCCTGGACGAGAAGCACCTGGAGTGGAACGAGGAATGGGGCGCGGGCAAGCTCTTGTTCACACTCTATGACGAGCTGTGCGAGTCCACGCTCGTGAACCCCACGTTCGTGTGCGACTACCCCGTCGAGGTTTCCCCGCTGGCCAAGCGCAAGCCCTCCGACCCGCGTCTGACCGACCGCTTCGAGCTGGTTATCGCGGGGCACGAGTACGCCAATGCCTTCACCGAGCTCAACGACCCGGTCGATCAGGAGTCGCGTTTCGTCGCGCAGGTCGAGGCGAAGGCTGCCGGTGACGACGAGGCCATGGAATACGACGCCGACTACATTCGCGCGCTGCAGTACGGCATGCCTCCGGCCGGCGGCATCGGCATCGGCATCGACCGCATGATCATGCTGCTGACCGATCAGCCCGCCATTCGCGACGTGCTGCTGTTCCCGCACATGCGCCCCGAGCGCAACACGAACAACCCGAACAGGAAGGCTGCCGCCGAGGTGAGTGAGGGCGCTTCCGAGGACGAGGCCCCTGCAGACCAGCCCGCAGTCGCACCCGAGGCGGCTGCGGAAGCCGATCAGGACGCGGCGAGCAATCCCGTTGCAGGCATTGCGGCCCCGGCGGCGGGGGAGAAGCTCGATGCGGGCATTTCCCGCGAGGCGGCTCATGCGCTGCTCGCCAAGCACAATGCCGATGAGTTCCATCTCAAGCATGGCGAGACGCTCGAGGCCCTGATGCGCTACTACGCCGAAAAGTACGATTCCGAAAACGTGGAGTTCTGGGG
>CAVBAM010000070.1:0-6819 GCA_963593315.1 Candidatus Methanomethylophilaceae archaeon
CAGACGACACCGGGAAGCAGCAGCCTTGCCTGCCAGCCCTTACGGGAACTTCGGGTACTTGGAGAAGTCGGGCTTGCGCTTTTCCTTGAACGCGTCGCGGCCTTCCTTGGCCTCGTCGGTGGTGTAATACAGAAGCGTCGCGTCGCCGGCGAACTGCTGAAGACCGGCCAGGCCGTCGGTGGCGGCGTTGAACGACGCCTTCATGAAGCGCAGAGCCGTGGGGCTGAACTGCAGCATCTCGCGCGCCCACTGCACCGTTTCCTCTTCAAGCTCCTCGAAGGGCACCACCTTGTTGACCATGCCCATCTCAAGCGCCTCGGCCGCCGTGTACTGACGGCACAGGTACCAAATTTCGCGCGCCTTCTTCTGGCCGACCATGGCCGCCAGATACCCCGCGCCGTAGCCGGCGTCGAAGCTGCCCACCTTCGGGCCGGTCTGCCCGAACTTGGCCGTCTCGGCCGCGATGGAAAGGTCGCACAGGATATGCAGCACGTGTCCGCCGCCGATGGCGTAGCCGTTGACCATGGCGATTACCGGCTTGGGAACCACGCGGATGAGCCGCTGCAGGTCGAGCACGTTCAGGCGCGGAATGTTGTCCTCGCCCACGTAGCCGCCGTTGCCGCGGATCTTCTGGTCGCCGCCCGAGCAGAACGCCTCGTCCTCGTGGCGGCCGCCGTGGTTGGCGCCCGTCAGGATGATGACGCCCACCGACGCGTCGTCGCGCGCCACGGTGAAGGCGTCGTACATCTCGTTCACCGTCAGCGGCGTGAACGCATTGCGGCGCTCGGGACGGTTGATGGTGATCTTGGCGATGCCGTCGCAGGTTTCATACACGATTTCGCGGTACTGCTTGCCCGCTTGCCATTCGATGCTCATGCTTGCCTTTCCGATGCGCGGTCGAACCCTTGGCGCGCGTCTGTAACATGTTCGAAACAATAGTAGCGCGTTCGCTGCGGAAAAAGGCGGCGAACGCGCAATGCAACTCTATGATGACCCGGCCAGCGGATTGCGGCAACCCGCGAGAAGCCGATGCTACAGGAACTCCCGCAGCGCCTCCACCGTGCGGTTGTACTCGGCCTCCACCTTTTCGAACATGGCGTCGGTGCCTTCGAGGGAGCCGGCGCGCAGGGTTTCGGTGATCTCGATAACCGAGTCGAACATATTGGAGAATCCCAGGTTCTGCACAACGCCCTTGAGCGAGTGCGCCGCCATGAAGGCTTCCTTGGCATCGCCGGCGTCAAGCGCCGCGCGCAGCTTCTCGAAGCTCTCCTCCTCCAGGAATTTCGCGGCGAAACGGTTGACCAGCGCATCGTTCATCAGACGATGCAGCACATCGTCGTAATCGGCGCCCAGCTTGTCGTATGCGTCTTTGATCGGCATGGTTACTCGTCCTTCTTCGCTTCCTAATTCTTCAGCTCACGGCCTATAAATGGGGGGGGGTGCTTTCCGCATCGTCCAGCTCGGCCCGAATGCGGTCCTCGACGTCGAGTAGGCATTCCAGCAGCAGCGGGTTGAAGGTGCCGCATTCGCCGTTCATGATCATGCTAATCGCCTTTTCGTGCGTGAAGGCCTTCTTGTACACGCGGTCGCTCGTCAGGGCGTCGTACACGTCGGCCACCGAAACCACCTGCGCCGCAATGGGAATGTCGTCGCCGGCAAGGCCGTCGGGATAGCCGCGGCCATCGTAGCGCTCGTGATGCCAGCGGGCAATGTCGCGCGCCGTTTGCACCAACGCGCTGTCGGTGTACTGATCCAGCTGTTCCAGCATATCGGCGCCCACCGTGGTGTGCGTCTTCATGATGGCGAATTCCTCGTCGGTCAGGCGCCCCGGCTTGTTGAGGATCTTGTCGTCAATGGCAAGCTTGCCGATATCGTGCAGTGTCGAGGCCATGGCGATGGTGATGCGCGCGGCCACGCTCAGCTTGTACTTGTCGGTTTTGCGCACCAACCGCTCCAGCAGGATTTCCGTGAGCGTGCGCACATGATGGACGTGCGGGCCGCTTTCGCCGTTGCGCAGCTCCATGGCGCCGCCCATGATGTCAACCAGCATGCGGCTGTCGCGCTCGCGCTCGTGGAACTGCTGCGAGAGCAGCTGGGTGAGCCTGCGCTGCTTGGCGTACAGGCGCATGATGTTGCTCACGCGCTGGCGCACGATGCGGGCGTCGAAGGGGCGGCTGATGTAGTCGGAAGCGCCCAGCTCGTAGGCGCGCAGCACGATTTCGTCGGAATCTTCCGAGGAGATCATGATGACGGGGATGTCCTCGATCCAGCCGCGGCGCGTCATGGTCGCAAGCACGTCGAAGCCGCTTTGCCCAGGCATGACGATGTCGAGCAGCACCAGGGAGACCTCGGTGCCGTACTCGTCGAGCTGCGCGATGCCGCCTTGGCCGTCCTCGGCTTCGATGATGTCGTAGTCGCCTTTGAGCATCTCGCTTAAGATCTCGCGATTCATGAAAGAGTCGTCGACGATCAGCAGCAGCGGCTTGCGAACCTCGTCGTCGGACTCCCCTCCCACAACGTCGAGCTCGGTGACGACCGAGTCCTTGCGCTGCTTGGCGCGGTACATCAGCTTGTCGGCGGCGCGAATGGCCTCGTCAACGGTGCGGCCGGCCGCAAGCACGCCGCCGACGCTGGCGGTGATGCCCATGTGGCTGTAACCGGGAAGCGCCACGCGCGACAGCGCATCGGCGATGACCCGCAGCTTGCGGGCGAAATTATCGGCCGGAATGCCGGGCAGCACGACGACGAATTCGTCGCCGCCATAGCGCACGACAACGTCCGACTCGCGCACGCAGGCGCGAAGGGTCTTGCCGACTTCCTTGATGGCCATGTCGCCGGCATGATGGCCGAGCGTGTCGTTGATCAGCTTGAAGTCATCCAGATCGATAATGGCGACGCCGGCATACAAACGCTGATGACGCAGGTTGTCCTCATAAAAGCGACGGTTGTACACGCCGGAAAGCGCATCGCAGTACAGAAGCTCCGAGCTGATTGCGGCGTCAGCCAGGCTGATGGGCGTGGCCGTCAGCAGCACGCGCGCCTCGCCGTCCACCTCCACGTAGCGCGCCGTGGCCTGGTGGCGGTTGTCGTCCATGCGCAGCGTCCTGGTTTCCTCGCCGTGGCTTTCGAGCACATCCAAGCACACCTGGCGCATGCACGGGCAGTCCTGCCCGCACAAAAGGCAGTGGCGATCGGTCTTCACCTGCTCTTCGGAAAGCAAGCTCACTACCGGATACAACAGGCTGAGGCGACGAGATTCCTCTTCGTACTCCGCGCGCGTCATGCGCTGCGGAACGGCGGGTTCCCGCCCCGCCGCATCCGTACTCTGTGCTTTCCGCGTATCCATGCAGTTCCTCGTTCTCCCCGCCGCCCCAAGGCGGCGAACTATACGCTATTTGCTCCCCGTGCGCCTTTTACAACAACCAAGGCGCAGCAGGCTTCCCGTCGTCACTGCCTATTCCTTCGGAAATAGGGGGGGCAGAACCGTCCACGCGAAGGCGCGACAGAAGGTTCAGCAGCCTTTCCACTTCAAACGGCTTAGTCACATGCGCAACCATGCCGGCCTCGCGCGCGAGGCGCCTGTCCTCCGCAAACGCGTTGGCCGTCATGGCGATGACGGGCACGGCCGCCGCGTCGGGGCGGTCGAGCGCCTTGATTTGCCTGGTCGCCTCGTAGCCGTCCATCACCGGCATCATCAAATCCATCAGCACGACGTCGAAAGTCCCCGGCTCAGAAGCGCGGAATACATCGACCGCTTCCTGGCCGTCGGCCGCGCGCGTCACCTGCACCCCGGCGTCGGTGAGCAGAAACTCGGCGATTTCGGCATTCAGGTCGTTGTCCTCGACCAGCAGGGCATGCAGGCCCTCCAGCGAAACTTCGCCGGCGGCGGCGGAACCCTCCACAAGCTCGGTGGCCGGGGCGTCGCACACCTCGAACGGCAGCGTGATCACGTACGTGGTCCCAACCCCCAGCTCGCTTTCGAAGGTCATCGACCCTCCCATGACCTCCACCAGGCTTTTCGCGATGGGCATGCCCAAACCGGTGCCGCCGGCCGACGCGCCGTTCTGGTATTCCTGGGCGAAGGGATCGAACAGGCGCTTCTGGAATTCCTCGCTCATGCCGATACCGGTATCGGCGCACGTGAACCGATACGTGGCATGCGCGTCGGCGAAGGAGATTTCCTCGAACGTGAAGTCGATGCCGCCGCCGTCCTTGTTGTACTTCACGGCGTTGCTCAGGATGTTCATCAGCAAACGCTGCAGATGGGACACGCTCGCCAGCACCCACGGATGCTCGATGGAGACGGACTTCGAGGTGATGGCGATATCGCGCACCGCGGCCTGATGGCCGATGACGTCGTTGAGCTCGTCGACCATGTCGTTGAGGTTGACGGGCTGCTCGTCGAGCAGGATTTCCCCGCTTTCCAGCTTCGACATGTCCAGAACCTCGTTGACCAGGCCGAGCAGCAAATTGGACGAGCTTTCGATCTTGTTCAGGCATTCCTTCTGACGCTCGGGGTCGTCGGGGCAGCATTCGGCCACCTGCACCATGCCCAGAATGCCGTTGATGGGCGTGCGGATGTCGTGGCTCATGCGCTGGAGGAACTCCGTCTTGGCGTTGTTGGCGTCCTCGGCGCGCTGCGCGGCCCGCGCCAGGCCCTCGTTGTATTCCCGCTCGCGGCGCACCTGCTCGGCCATGCGCTCGTGTTCTTCGCGACGGTGCATCATGCGGACGAGCACGACCACGGCGGCGCAAACGCACAGCACGACGATACCCACGCCGACAGTCATGCCGATGATCTGGTCGAGCGTGATGTAGATATAGACGTAGTTGTCGCGCGCCTTGCCCATCGTTGCCAGATAGGGGCCCGCGTCGGTGAACACGATCGAGGCTTCCTTCGCGCGCAGCTTGCCTTTGAGCTGATCGACGATGCCCTTGTCGCCCGTCTCCGTGTCGTCGAGGTTGGTGCCGATAACGGTGTCGTCGTTCGAGGCGATGACCAACCCGCCGTTCTCCACGACGATGGTGCCGCTGTCGGACATGTCGTAGCCGTCGAGCAGGCTTTGCACGGTCAGCTCGTAGCGGTGCGCGAATTCCTTGGCCGTATGGTAATAGGCCACGACCACACCCGCCTGGTCGGTGCGTATGGCAGCCGAAACGTCCACGTAGGAGTCGTCAGAAAGGGTTACGCGGCGGGCATGGACCTTTTCCGCATGGTTCGCCACGTCCAAGAAGATGTCGCTTTGAATGGCCTCCGCTATATCGCTTGAGGAAACCTCGTCGGTGGAATACTCGGAAAGAACCTCGCCCTGCGCGCTCATGACGACCACGCCGGTCAGGCGCAGCTCACTTGCGTATTGGGCCAGCTTTTCCGCGGAAATGTCGCCGTCGCCCTGCTCGATGTCGCGCGCGAGCTGGGAGGCGTTCTCAAGGGCCCGCAAGGAGCTTTTCGTCTTGCTTGATGAGTTGTAGGCCTCGTAGGTGATGGTTTGCTGCTGCACGTAGTCGATCGTGTTGTAGGCACGTTCCGAAACCTGATGCACCGTGTAGTTGAACACGATGGAGCAGCAGACGGCTACGGCCACGACCGTGATTGCGGCGGATACGACCCAGAAGCGGACTCCCTTAAGCATCGTGCGCATCCACCCCCAGGCTTTTCGCGGGGTCATTCAGGTACTTCCCGATGATGCGCTCAAGCGACCCGTCGGCGTGCATTTCGGACAGCATGTCGTCGAGCTCGCGGTCGATGCCGCGCTCGTCGCCCTTGTAGAAGGCGGCGCCGAGGCCGACGTCGAGCAGGCTTTCATCGAGGATGCGGTACGTCATGCCGTAATCCTTCTCGTACTGCTGTATGGAGACCTCGTGCGCGGCGATGGCGTCCACGTATCCCTTGGAAAGCGCCGGGTAGAGTTCCAGGCGATCGTCGATGCAGAAGAGCGACTTAAGCTGCGGGATGCGCGAGTCGTTCTTGTTCAGCAGAAGACTTTCGGGGCGCGTGGTCGACTGCACCGCCACCACCTTGCCCGCAAGATCGCCCAACGTGTAGATGTCACTTTCGGGGGAGACAGCCACCACCTGGCGGCTTTGCATATACGGACCAGCCCAGCGGTACAGGTCTTCGCGGCCCGTCATGGTGAACGAGCCGACGACCAGGTCGATATCGCCGGATTCGAGCAGAGCGTCCTTGTCTTCCCAGTTGATGTAGGTGAATTCGACGTTGTAGCCCAGGCGGTCGAGCGCCTCGGTGAAAATGTCGACGTCGATGCCGGTGGGGTTGCCGTTTTCGTCAAGATAGTTGTACGGAGGATAGTTGTCGGAGCCGACAACGAGCGTGGTGCGGGAATCGTCGGTTGACGAGGAGCTGTCGGATGCGCACGCACACAAACAGCACGCCATGCATGCGAGTGCGGCAAGCAGTGCGACTACCCTTCGGAACCCCAACGACGATCCTTTCGCTTCCATGCCGACCAAAGTCCGATCGGCATGCCCCCTTAAGAACAGTAACTATCGAAGAATACCAGCAGCCACCGGCGTAAACAGTGGAAATTTATCGGCTTGATAAACCTTTCAGAGCATTTCCAAGAAGCGTACCCCCCCCCGAGCAGGACGTTTTGGAACGAACGGGGCCATAAATGCAACGAATGCCAACGCGAGAGCGACGGGCATCTCGACCGGCGACCGCCACCCGGCCGCGGTATTCCGGCTTCGCCGGAAGCGCGCTCTTGCGAACGCGCCTACGTCCATGCCCATATACCCTCGCGAACGCGGATTTTGCTAGAAAGTCAACCTGAGCTGGTGATTTTTGTAGGGTCGTTCGCA